>NZ_JBHURV010000016.1:0-87387 GCF_042673865.1 Streptomyces sp. NPDC056987 | reverse complement strand
ACTACCTCCCCCCGGTTAAAAAAAACCCCCCCCCCCCCTCCGGCGGTGTGGGGGGGGGGGCGGGCGGGGCCCCCCCCCCCCCCCCCGACCCGGCACCGCACGGCTGTGGCTGCGTACATCATCCGACGCGTATTCGCCGCGGTGTTGCTGCTGCTGGTGGTCAGCGCAGTCACGTTCGCGATCTTCTTCCTGGTGCCCCGGCTGGGCGGCCAGACGACCGACTCACTGGCCGCCCAGTACGTCGGCAAGGGCGCCGACCCCGACGCCATCGCCGCCATCAAGGCGAACCTGGGGCTGGAGGATCCGCTCTACCTCCAGTACTGGCACTTCATCAAGGCCATCATGGTCGGCGCCGAGTACAACTTCGGCCCCAACCCCACGGTGTGCAACGCGCCGTGCTTCGGCTACTCCTTCAAGACCCATGTCGAGGTGTGGCCCGAGATCCTCCTGCGCGTGCCGGTCACCTTCTCGCTCGCCATCGGCGCGGCGGTCATCTGGGTCGTCTCCGGTGTCGCCATCGGCGTTCTCTCCGCGCTCAAGCGGGGCTCCATCTTCGACCGCCTGGCCATGAGCGTCGCCCTCGCCGGCGTCTCGCTGCCGATGTTCTTCACCGGCATGGTCTCCCTCGCCCTCTTCAGCTTCCACTGGACGATCTGGGAAGAGCTGGAGTTCGTGCCCTTCTCCGAGAGCCCCGGTGACTGGGCCTGGAACCTCATCCTCCCCTGGTGCACCCTCGCCTTCCTGTACTCCGCCCTCTACGCGCGGCTCACCCGTGCCGGGATGCTGGAGACCATGGGCGAGGACTACATCAGAACCGCGCGGGCCAAGGGGCTCCAGGAGCGCACGGTGGTCGTCAAGCACGGCCTGCGCGCCGCGCTCACCCCGCTCATCACCATCTTCGGCATGGACTTCGCGCTGCTCCTCGGCGGCGCGGTCATCACCGAGCGTGTCTTCGACTTCCAGGGGATGGGCGCGTACGCGATCCAGGGCGTGACCAAGAGCGACCTGCCCGTCGTGATGGGTGTGACGCTGGTCGCCGCCTTCTTCATCGTTCTCTGCAATCTGCTGGTGGACCTCGTGTACGCCGCGATCGACCCCCGGGTGAGGCTCTCATGAGCGACGTGAGCAAGAAGAAGGACGCGAGCGGGGACGACGCGGGTACGGGTACGGGAGCCACCGCCGGCGCCCCGCCGGCGAAGGACGCGTTCCTCTCCGTACGGGACCTGCGCATCCACTTCGACACCGACGACGGCCTCGTGAAGTCCGTCGACGGCGTCAGCTTCGACCTCCAGGCGGGCAAGACCCTCGGCATCGTCGGCGAGTCCGGCTCCGGGAAGTCCGTCACCTCGCTCGGCATCATGGGGCTGCACACCTCCGAGCGCGCCCGCATCTCCGGCGAGATCTGGCTGGACGGCGAGGAGCTGATCGGCGCGGGCCCCGAGCGGGTGCGCCAGTTGCGCGGCCACAAGATGTCGATGATCTTCCAGGACCCGCTCTCCGCGCTGCACCCGTACTACAGCATCGGCGCGCAGATCGTGGAGGCGTACCGCGTCCACAACAAGGTCGACAAGAAGACCGCCAAGAAGCGGGCCGTCGAGATGCTCGACCGGGTCGGGATCCCCGAGCCGGCCCGGCGCTACAACGACTACCCGCACCAGTTCTCCGGCGGTATGCGCCAGCGCGCGATGATCGCGATGTCCCTGGTGAACAACCCCGAGCTGCTCATCGCCGACGAGCCGACGACCGCCCTCGACGTGACCGTCCAGGCGCAGATCCTCGACCTCATCCGGGACCTCCAGAAGGAGTTCCACTCGGCGGTCGTCATCATCACCCACGACCTCGGCGTCGTCGCCGAGATCGCGGACGAGCTGCTCGTGATGTACGCCGGGCGCTGCATCGAGCGCGGCGCGTCGGAGAAGGTCTTCTACCAGCCGCAGCACCCCTACACCTGGGGTCTGCTGGGCTCGATGCCCCGCATCGACCGCGAGCAGACCGACCGGCTGGTGCCGGTCAAGGGAACCCCGCCCAGTCTGATCAACGTCCCGTCCGGCTGTGCCTTCAACCCGCGCTGCCCGTACGCCGACGTCCCCAAGGACGACCTCACCCGTACGGTCCGTCCCGACCTGCGGGAGATCACCGACGGGCACTTCTCCGCCTGCCACATGTCGCGCGCGGAGCGGGAAAAGATCTGGACCGAAGAGATTGCGCCGAAGCTGTGACTGAGCTGACGAAGAAGATTCCGGAGCAGGTCGCGGCGGACGGGGCCGCCGCGGGCGGTCCCTCGGAGGGCCCGGAGCCGATCCTCAAGGTCACCGGCCTGGTCAAGCACTTCCCGATCACCAAGGGCGTGCTGAAACGCAAGGTCGGCGCGGTCCAGGCGGTCGACGGGCTCTCCTTCGACGTACGTCCCGGGGAGACCCTGGGCGTCGTCGGCGAGTCCGGCTGCGGCAAGTCGACCATGGGCCGCCTGATCACGCGGCTGCTCGAACCGACCGGTGGCACGGTCGAGTTCCAGGGCAAGGACATCACCCACATGTCCGCGGGCGCGCTGCGGCCGATGCGCCGCGACATCCAGATGATCTTCCAGGATCCGTACGGCTCGCTGAACCCGCGCCACACCATCGGCGGGATCGTCTCCACCCCCTTCAAGCTCCAGGGCATCGAGCCCGAGGGCGGCGTGAAGAAGGAGGTGCAGCGGCTGCTGGAGCTGGTGGGCCTGAGCCCCGAGCACTACAACCGCTACCCGCACGAGTTCTCCGGCGGACAGCGCCAGCGCATCGGCATCGCGCGGGCGCTGGCCCTCAACCCGAAGCTGGTCGTCGCCGACGAACCGGTCTCGGCGCTGGACGTGTCGATCCAGGCCCAGGTGGTGAACCTGCTGGACGACCTCCAGGAGGAGCTGGGGCTGACGTACGTGATCATCGCGCACGATCTCTCGGTCATCCGCCATGTCTCGGACCGGATCGCGGTGATGTACCTCGGCAAGATCGTCGAGCTGGCGGACCGCAAGTCGCTGTACGAGTCGCCCATGCACCCGTACACGAAGGCGCTGCTGTCGGCCGTGCCGGTGCCCGACCCGAGCCGGCGCGGCGGCAAGAGCGACCGGATCCTGCTCAAGGGCGATGTCCCGTCGCCGATCTCGCCGCCGACCGGCTGCCGGTTCCACACCCGTTGCTGGAAGGCGACGGAGGTCTGCAGGACGACGGAGCCGCCGCTGATCCAGCTCGCGCCGGGCCACCAGACGGCCTGCCACCACCCGGAGAACGCGCCGGACCAGCGTCCGCAGGACACGGTCTCGGTGGCATCGCGGGAGACGATCGAGCTGGCGGACGTGGCGGACAGTGCAGACGTGGCCGACGGTGCGGAACCGTCGACCGAGGCCAAGACCGAGGCCAAGACCGACGTCAAGCCGGAGGCCAAGCCCGACACGTCGGCCGAGGCCACGTCGGACTCCGGTTCGGACGCCGGCGGCACCTCCGAGTAGCGGACCGTACGAGGAGCAGCCCCTACGAGGGGCGCACCGTACGAGGAGTACTGAGCGACACCCGAGGCCCGGCGGACATCCGCCGGGCCTCGGCCATGCGGTCCGGCGGGCCGTCGGCCCTGCGGTCCGCCGGGAAGGGTGGGCCCGATCGGGGGTGTCCGGCGGGAGCGGCACAATGTCCGGGTGCTCCACACCCTCTTCACCCTGTTCACCCCGTCCGTCCAGCACGCGCTGGACCTCGCCGGCATCTTCGTCTTCGCGATCTCCGGCGCCCTGCTCGCCGTACGCAAGAACTTCGACGTCTTCGGCATGGCGGTGCTGGCCGAGATCACCGCGCTGGGAGGAGGGCTGCTCCGCGATCTGATCATCGGGGCGGTCCCGCCCGCCGCCTTCACCGATCTCGGCTACTTCTCCATGCCGCTGGTGGCGACCGTGCTGGTCTTCTTCCTCCATCCGCACGTCGAGCGGATCCAGGGCGCCGTCAATGTCTTCGACGCGGCGGGGCTCGGGCTCTTCTGCGTCACCGGGACCGTCAAGGCGTACGAGTACGGGCTCGGTCTCACCTCCTCGGCCGTGCTCGGTCTGGGCACGGCGGTCGGCGGCGGAGTACTGCGCGACGTCCTCGCCAACGAGGTGCCCTCGCTGCTGCGCTGGGACCGCGACCTCTACGCGGTGCCCGCCATCGTCGGCGCGACGATGGCGGCGCTCTGCATCCGCTTCGACGTGCTCAACGGCCTCACCATGGGGATCGCCGTCCTGACCGCGTTCGTTCTGCGGCTGCTCGCGATGCGCTTCCACTGGCGGGCGCCGCGCGCCTGGAACCGGCGCTCGGCCACGGTGGAGGAGCCCGCGTGACCCCGCCGAGCCGGAGCGCCGCGGAGCGCCTCGTACCGATAACTTAAGCTACCGCTTAGTAAATTCATGTTGTACGGTTGCGTTCCATGGCACAGGCATCCATTGGTGACAGCGAGTTCGATCGCGAGACGGCCGTCACCCCCGGCGCCCCGGGCGTCTACGACACACAGCTCTTCCCGGGCTGGACCGTCATGAACATCGTCAACGGCGGCTATCTGCTGGCCGTCATGGGCCGCGCGCTCGGTGACGCGCTGCCGCACTCCGACCCGTTCGCGGTCTCCGCCCACTACCTCACGCCCTCGGTGCCGGGACCGGCCGTCGTGCGGACCGAGGCCGTCCGCACCGGCCGTACGCTCTCCACCGGCCAGGCCTCCCTCTTCCAGACCGGTGAGGACGGGAGCGAGGTGGAGCGGATCCGGTTCCTCGCCTCGTACGGTGACCTGGACGCGCTCCCCGACGACATACGCACGGCGGCGAAGCCGCCCGAGATGCCACCGCTGGAGCGGTGCGTCAGCACCTCCGAAGGGCCCCTGCCGGACGGTGACTTCACCATTATCGACCGGCTCTCCATGTGGCTCGACCCCGCCACGGTCGGCTGGGCCGTGGGCGAGCCCTCCGGCCGGGGCGAGATGCGCGCCTGGTTCGGGCTCGCGGACGGCCGCGAGCCCGACCCGCTCTCGCTGCTCTTCACCGTCGACGCGCTGCCGCCGACCTCCTTCGACCTGGGCCTGCGGGGCTGGACCCCGACCGTCGAGCTGACCGCCCACATTCGCTGCCGCCCGGCGCCGGGGCCGCTCCGGGTCGCCATCACCACCCGTAACCTGGCCGGAGGCTTCCTGGAGGAGGACGCGGAGGTCTGGGACAGCGCGGACCGGCTGGTGGCCCAGTCCCGCCAACTGGCCCGTGCCCCCCGCGCCTGACGCGCCTCCCGGACGGTAGGCAATCCCGGACGGCAGGGAACCCCGGGTGGCAGGGAACCCTGGACGATAGGGAACCCCGGTTGGCAGGGAATACCGGCCGATAGGAAGTCCGGGCGGTAGGGAATCCTGGGCAGGTGAAGTCCGACCGGCTGCTCTCCATCCTCCTGCTGCTCCAGACCCGCGGGCTCGTCCCGGCCGCGGAGCTGGCCGCGCGGCTCGAAGTCTCCGTACGAACCGTCTACCGGGACGTCGAGGCGCTGGCCGTCGCCGGAGTCCCCGTCTACGCCGAGCGCGGGCGGCACGGCGGCTTCGCGCTGCTGCCCGGCTTCCGTACCGATGTGACCGGGCTGACCGCCGACGAGTCCCGCGCTCTGTTCGTCCTCGCCGCTTCGGGCGCCCATACCGCGCTCGGTCTTGACCGGGCGCTCGGCTCGGCCCTGCGCAAGGTGATGGCCGCCCTGCCGGAACCGCACCGCCCCGCCGCCGAGTTGATCAGCCGCCGGATCCTGGTCGATCCGGAACGCTGGATGCGCCCGCAGGGGCCGCCCGTCGAACTCGACGAACTGACCACGGCGGTCTTCACCGACCGGCGGCTGCGGCTGCGCTACCGGCACGGAGGCACGGCGACGCCGCGCGCCTACACCGTCGATCCGTACGGTCTCGTCGTCAAGGCAGGCGTCTGGTACCTCGTCGCCGACCACCGGGGCGCGCCCCGGCTGTTCCGCGCGGAGCGCGTCCGGAAGGCCACCGTCACCGACGCGCCCGTACGGCGGCGGGCGGGCGCTGAGCTGGCGGACGTCTGGGCGGCGCTGCGCAGAGGTGTCGAGATCCGGCCCGCGCGGGTGCGGGTCCGGGCGAGGGTGCGGGTCTCGCGCATGGACATGTTCCACCGGATCCAGGCGGCGCACCTCACCGAGGAGCCGGTGGTGGAGACCGGCGGGGAGTGGGCGGGGGTGCGGCTCGCCTATCCCGAACTCGGCGCCGTGCGCTCACTGCTGGCCTTCGGCGAGCACGTCGAGGTCCTGTCGCCGCCGGAGGCGCGGGAGCAGATGGCCCGCGCGGCGGCTGCCACTATGGAGTTGTACGCGGCCGATCCGCCCCCGGACGCACGGGAGGGCGGGCGCGAGGCGGAACGTCAGGACTGACGCGCGGGGCTGACGCGTAGGACTGACGCCCGGGACGAAACCGGCCACTGATCAGAAAACGGCCGACCGCCGCCGTGAGTTCCGCCGGCGCGTCCTCCTGCACAAGATGGCCGGTATCCGCCAGTAGCCGCAGCTCGGCGCCCGGAATCAGCGCCGCCAGCTCCGCGCCCTTGGCCGCCGGGATCCAGGTGTCCTCCGCGCCCCAGCAGATCAGCACCGGCAACTCCAGCTCCCCGTACCGATCCTGGATCTCGTCCGTGTACCGCTGGTCGTTCTGCCGGATCTGCCGGTAGAAGGCGGGCTGCCCCGCCACCCCGCACCAGTCGTCGACCAGCCGTTCCAGGACCGCAGACGACAGCCCCCGGTGGCTCGCCGAGGAGACGTACTCCCGCACCAGCGCCCGGTGCAGGGCGGGCGGCAGTTGGGCGAAGACGTCGCCGTGCGCCCCGAGCAGCCGGTACGCCGCCGAACCCCAGGGCGCCAGCGCCACCGGGTCGACCAGCACCAGCCGTTCGTACGCCGCGCCGTGCAGGAGCCGGGCCCGGAGCGCCACGCACCCGCCGAAGTCATGCGCGACGACGGCCGGTGGGTGCCCCGCGTCACCGCTCAGGCCCCAGTGCCCGAGGAGTTCGGTGAAGACCCGCGCCTGGGCCGCCAGCGACACATCCTGCCCCGCCCTCTTCTCCGAGGCCCCGTACCCCGGCATGTCCCAGACCAGGACCCGGTGGTCCGGCGCGAGCGCGCGGGCGAGGGCACGCCAGACGTACGAGGAGAACGGCGTCCCGTGCAGCAGCACGACGGGCGGCAGTCCGGGTGAGCCGAATGCGGCCCAGCGCACCTCGCCGGACGAGCTGGGGAACGTACGGTCGAGCCTCCACTCAGTCATGAGCGTCATGCTAGACACTCCTTACGGTGCCCGGCCAGCCCCCGGTACCGGCCGATACCCGGCCGTCCTGACCCGGTCGGAGCCGGCCTGTGGCGGCTGCGCGCCGTACCGGCTGCGTGGGTGCCCGTCCGCGCTCGTAGAATCGAGCCCACCATGGCTTACCTCGACCACGCCGCGACCACTCCGATGCTGCCGGAGGCGATCGAGGCGATGACCGCCCAGTTCGGCCTCGCCGGCAACGCCTCCTCGCTCCACGCCGCCGGGCGCAGGGCCCGCCGTACCGTCGAGGAGGCCCGTGAGACGTTCGCGGAGGCCCTCGGCGCGCGCCCCAGCGAGGTGGTCTTCACCTCGGGCGGCACGGAGGCCGACAACCTCGCCGTGAAGGGGCTGTACTGGTCCCGCCGCGACGCCGACCCGGCCAGGACCAGGGTGCTCGCCAGCCCGGTGGAGCACCACGCCGTTCTCGACGCCCTCGAATGGCTCGGCGAACACGAGGGCGCCACCGTCGAATACCTCCCCGTCGACTCCTACGGGCGGGTGCTGCCCGACGTGTTGCGGGCGGCGATCGAACGGAACCCGCTCGATGTCGCCCTCGCCACCGTCATGTGGGCGAACAACGAGATCGGGACGATCCTGCCGGTCCCGGAACTGGCCCGGGTGGCGGCGGAGTTCGATGTTCCGCTGCACTCGGACGCGGTCCAGGCCTTCGGCCAGACCGAGCTGGACTTCGGTGGTTCCGGGCTCGCCGCGATGACCGTATCCAGCCACAAGATCGGCGGCCCGTACGGCATCGGCGCCCTGCTGCTCGGCCGGGATTACACCCCGGTGCCCGTGCTGCACGGCGGCGGCCAGGAGCGCCATGTCCGCTCCGGCACCCTCGACGTGCCCGCCGTCGCCGCCTTCGCGGTCGCGGGCCGGCTCGCCGCCGAGCGGCGCGAGGAGTTCGTCCGCGAGATCGGCGCCCTGCGGGACGAACTGATCACGGCCGTACGGGCCGCCGTCCCCGACGCGGTCCTCGGCGGCGACCCCGACCACCGCCTCGCCGCCAACGCGCACTTCAGCTTCCCCGGCTGCGAGGGCGACTCCCTGCTCCTGCTGCTCGACGCCCAGGGCATCGAGTGCTCGACCGGCTCCGCCTGTACCGCGGGGGTGGCCCAGCCGAGCCATGTCCTGCTGGCCACCGGCAGCGACCCGGACCTGGCCAGGGGCACCCTGCGGTTCTCCCTCGGTCACACCTCCACGGCGGCGGACGTCGAGGCGGTCGCCCGGGCCATCGGCCCGGCGGTCGAGCGCGCGCGCAACGCGGGCCTGAGCTGACACGACGCTGAGCCGCCGGCCCGCCCGAGCCGCCGGTACGGAGCCCTGGGCTCCGGGCGGCTCAGGCCCCTCACGGCGGTCAGGCCCCCCGTGTCGGCTCAGGCCCCTCGCGCGGCCACCGACCCCGACGGCGAGGGGGAGGGCTCGACCGGCTCCGCCTCCCGTACCAGCTGCAGATAGCGGGGCCAGTCCCAGTGCGGCCCGGGGTCCGTGTGGTCCGTCCCGGGGACCTCGACATGCCCGATGATGTGCTCGCGGTCGACGGGTATCTCGTACCGCCGGCATATGTCGGCAGTCAGCCGCGCCGACGAGCGGTACATCGCGTCCGTGAACGACTCGGGCTTGTCCACGAAGCCCTCGTGCTCGATACCGATCGAGCGTTCGTTGTAGCTCCTGTTCCCCGCGTGGTACGCCACGTCCAGCTCGCGGATCATCTGCGCGACCTGTCCGTTCTCACCGACCACGTAGTGCGACGCGGCGCCGTGCCCGGGGTCCTGGAAGACCTTCAGCGCCACCTCGTAGCTGCCCTGGACGACATGGACGACCACCCGGTCGATGCGGAAGTCGTCGGGCCGGTCAGCCCGGCGCCAGTTCGCCGACGAGGCCGCCACCCACTCCGAGGGGGCGTAATCCAGCTCACCCTCCTTGCGCGGCTTCCCGACCCCCGGCACCTGCCACCAGAACCGCGCCAGCTCGTCCCGCGCCAGCACACCCCCGCCGACCACGGCCGCCGCGCCGCCGATCAGCACCGCCCTGCGGGCAATCTTCTTCCCGTCCCGGGGCGCGGGCGCCCGGCGGCTGCCCCTCGCGCCGCTGCCGGCCGTACCCTGCTCGTTCTCGCCCATATGATCGTCAACGCATATCCGCGCGACTGTGGTTCCCCCGGGCCGTACCCTGGTTGGGCTATGACTCAGAATTCCCAGCGTTCCCTGCGCGTACTCGCCGCCATGTCGGGCGGCGTGGACTCCGCCGTCGCCGCCGCCCGCGCCGCCGAGGCGGGCCACGACGTCACCGGCGTGCACCTCGCGCTCTCCGCGAACCCGCAGTCCTTCCGTACCGGTGCGCGCGGCTGCTGCACCATCGAGGACTCCCGGGACGCGCGCCGCGCCGCCGATGTGATCGGCATCCCGTTCTACGTGTGGGATCTCGCGGAACGCTTCCGCGAGGACGTCGTGGAGGACTTCGTCGCGGAGTACGAGGCGGGCCGTACCCCCAACCCGTGCCTGCGCTGCAACGAGAAGATCAAGTTCGCGGCCCTGCTGGACAAGGCGCTCGCCCTCGGCTTCGACGCGGTGTGCACGGGCCATTACGCGACGGTCGTCACCGCCGCCGACGGCTCGCGCGAGCTGCACCGGGCCAGCGACATGGCCAAGGACCAGTCGTACGTCCTGGGTGTGCTGGACGAGCGGCAGCTCGCCCATGCGATGTTCCCCCTCGGTGACACGCTCACCACGAAGGACGAGATCCGCGCCGAGGCGGAGCGCCGGGGCCTGGCCGTGGCGAAGAAGCCCGACAGCCACGACATCTGCTTCATCGCGGACGGTGACACCCAGGGCTTCCTCGCGGACCGCCTGGGCCGGGCCGAGGGCGACATCGTCGACGAGTCCGGTACGAAGATCGGCAGCCACGACGGCGCATTCGGCTTCACCATCGGCCAGCGCAAGGGCCTGCGCATCGGCCACCCGGCCGCCGACGGCAAGCCGCGCTACGTCCTGGACATCTCCCCGGTCGACAACCGCGTCACGGTCGGCCCCGCCGCCGCCCTCGACGTCATCGCCCTGACCGCCCTCAAGCCCCGCTGGTGCGGCACCGCCCCCGTCGGCCCCGGCGGCTACACCGCCCAGCTGCGCGCGCACGGCGGCGAGACCCCGGTGACGGCCGAGCTGATCGACGGCACCCTCCACGTCCGCTTCGGCGAACCGGTCCGCGGGGTCGCCCCCGGCCAGGCGATCGTCCTGTACGACGGCCCCCGCGTCGTCGGCTCGGCGACCATCGCCACCACGGAACGCCGCACGGGGGCGCTGGCGGGCTGACGCCCGGTGCCCCGGTTCGTCATACGGTCATGCCGCCACACCGAATCGGAGAGGCGTCCCCCGAGCAGTTCTTCGGAGCGCCTCCGGAGCGCGCGGGCGAGATCGGCGGCGAGGGCCTGAGGGCCCGTGGCGCCACGGCCTTGCGCTGGTAGTGGTAGTCCCCCGGTCACGCCGCGAAGAACTCCTCCAGGACCGGCGCCAGCACGTGCGGGGCCACCTCGTGGGTCTGGCCCGTCAGGGTGCGGTGCCGGCCGCGCGGGAGGGCGCGGGCCGCCGCGCGGGCCGCGTCGCGGACGACCGGGGGGCTCGCGCCGCCGTCCACGATCATCGCGCGGGTGGTGACCGCCGAGAGGCGGCGGAGCGGGATCAGGCCCTCGCCCAGCACCTGGTTGTCGTACGCGAGGGTGTGGGCCACCGCCGCCAGGTCCGCCCACAGGGGGGAGCGGCGCATCACCTCGATCGTCGCCGGGTGCAGATCCATGGCCGACAGGAACAGCTCCACCGCGTCGTCCCGCAGCCCGCGTGCCAGCAGCTCCGTCAGCCGCTCCGTGTACGCGGCCCTCGCCCGCAGGGCGGCCGGGTCGGTCGCGTACGGCGGTTCGTACACCGCGAACTGCGTCACCGGCAGCCCCGCCGCCACGGCCTCCAGGACCAGCGCGCCGCCCGAGGACACCCCGTACAGCGCCGCGCTGCCGCCCGCCGCCGCGAGCAGCGCCGCGAGGTCCTCGACCTCACGCTCCACGGCGTACGGGGCCCGGTCGCCGCTCGCGCCCCGGCCGCGCCGGTCGTAGGTGATCGTCGCGAAGCGCGGCGCGAGCAGCCGGGCCAGCGGAGCCTCCGACTCCGCCGTGCTGAACGCGCCGCCCACCAGAATCACCGGCGGTCCCTCGCCCGACCGCCGGTAAGCGATCGGGGTGCCGTCCCCCGACTTCACCTTGCACACGTTGTCCATGGAGAGTCAGACCGGCGGACCGCGCCCAACTCATCGCTCCACGGCAGAAGTTTTTCGCAGTGGATTTCCGCCGGCCTTCTCAGGCGGCCACGACCTCGGTGTCGTAGAAGCAGAAGTGGTCCTTGACCTGCGCCACTTCGGCCTTCGGGGTCGGGTAGCCCCAGACCAGGTCCGGCGCGTCCGGCAGCGACCAGTAGGACGCGTCGCCCTTGAACGGACAGTGGGTCGTGGTGTCCGAGGGCGTCAGCAGCTCCGTCCGTACGTCCTGCGGCGGGAGGTAGTAGCGGACCGGGCAGCCGGTCTCGCGCAGCACCAGCGGGGCACGGCTCTCCGCGACGACCTGTCCGTCCCGTACGACGCGCACGTGCTCCGTGCCCTGCTCGACCGTGATGCGGTGTCCTGCGGCCATGGTGATCGGTCCCTTCGGATGGGTGGTTCCGGTTCCCTCCTACTGTTCAGCAATGCCGCGCGCCGCGCTCTTCCCGGAGGGCGGCGGCTCGGTGCCGAGCCGGTCGGCGGGCACACGCTCGATGCGGGTCCAGCCCCTCCAGCCCCGCTCCTCCAGGATCGCCACGACCCGCCTGGCGCCCGGTGAGGACTCGACCATGCTGGAGTCCAGCAGGTCGACGAGCTGGTCGTCGAAGACGTCGGTGCCCAACTCGCCGGCCTCCACAGCGCGCATCATCAGGCGCTCCACGATGTCGGCGATCTCGACCACGCGCGGATCGTCGACCGGCCGGTCGAGTGCCCCGTTGAGAAGGCTGTAGAGCTTCACCATGTCAGGGTCGTCCAGTTCCGCGTGCTTCTTGGCGATCACCGCGTCCATCAGATGCGGCACCTGGGCGGCGATCATGATCCAGGCGTCCCGCTCCATCTCGATGTACCGCTCCTCGACGCCGAGGCCGCGCACCCGGTCGAGGTAGTCCACGACGCTCTGGGGGAGCGCCAGGTGCTCTCCGGCGGCGAGCCGGGCGAGCCGTCCGCGGGTGTCCCGCAACCGCCGGATCTCGGCGCGCAGGTCCTTGTCGATCGTCTGGACGCCCTCGGCGAACTCCTCCGGGCCGGCGTCGAGGAGTTCCTGCACCCGGGCCAGCGGCACGCCGGCATCGGCCAGGGTGCGGATCCGGATCAGCCGTACGATCGCGGCGGCGTCGTAGCTCCGGTAACCGGACCGGTCGCGCTCGGGCTCCGGCAGCAGCCCGATCCGGTGGTAGTGGCGAACCGCCCGCACCGTCACCCCGGCGTACGCCGCGAGCCGGCTGATGGTGAGCATGGGTCTCAGCCTGCCTCAGGTGAGCTTCCGGCGGTAGGCGCCCATCGCGAAGACGTACGCCACGACGAGGATGCCGACGCACCACGCGAGGGCGGTCCAGATGTCGTCCCCGACCGGCCGCTGGGCGAAGAGGTCGCGGATCGTGTTGACGATCGATGTCACCGGCTGATGCTCGGCGAACCAGCGCACCGGGCCGGGCATGGTCTCCGTGGGCACGAACGCCGAGCTGAGGAACGGCAGGAAGATGAGCGGGTAGGCGAACGCCCCCGCGCCCTCGACCGACGTCGCGGAGAGCCCGGGGATCACGGCGATCCAGGTCAGGGCCAGGGTGAACAGAAGCAGGATGCCGGCGACCGCGAGCCAGGCCGGCACTCCCGCTCCTGAGCGGAAGCCCATGAGCAGAGCGACGCCCACGACGATCACGAGCGAGATCACGTTGGCGACCAGGGAGGTGAGGACATGGGCCCACAGCACACCTGACCGTGCGATCGGCATGGACTGGAATCGTTCGAAGATTCCGCTCCTCATGTCGGTGAACAGCCGGTACGCGGTGTAGGAGATGCCCGACGCGATCGTGATGAGCAGGATGCCGGGCAGCATGTAGTTGACGTACGAGACCGACCCGGTGTCGATCGCGCCGCCGAAGACGTAGACGAACATCAGCATCATGGCGACCGGTGTGATGACGGTCGTGATGATGGTGTCCATGCTGCGTGTGACATGGCGCAGCGTCCGCCCCGTGAGAACAGCGGTGTCGCCGAAGAAGTGCGCGTTCATTGCTGTCCCCTAGTTGTCGGTGCCGGTGGTGTCGCTCTTGTCGTCGCCGCCGATGATCGCGAGGAAGATCTCCTCCAGGGTCGGCTGCTTCTCGACGTACTCGACCGTGGCGGGCGGGAAGAGCCGCTTGAGCTCGGCGAGGGTGCCGTTCACGATGATCCGGCCCTGGTGGAGGATGGCTATCCGGTCGGCCAGCTGCTCGGCCTCGTCCAGGTACTGCGTGGTGAGCAGCACCGTCGTGCCGTGGCCCGCGAGCTCCTTGACCGCCTGCCACACCTCGATGCGCGCCTCGGGGTCGAGCCCGGCCGTCGGCTCGTCCAGGAAGATCACCGGCGGATTCCCGATGAGGCTCATCGCGATGTCCAGCCGGCGGCGCATCCCACCCGAATACGTCGACACCCGGCGCGCGCCCGCCTCGGTCAGCGAGAAACGCCTCAGCAGGTCGTCCGCGATCGCCGCCGGGTCCTTGAGGTGGCGCAGCCTGGCGACGAGTACGAGGTTCTCCCGGCCGCTGAGGATCCCGTCGACGGCCGCGAACTGCCCGGTGAGGCTGATGGACTCGCGTACGTTCGCGGATTGCGTGGCGACGTCGAAGCCATGGACGCTCGCCGTTCCCGCGTCGGCCTTGAGGAGCGTGGCGAGGATCCTCACGGTCGTGGTCTTGCCCGCCCCGTTGGAGCCGAGCAGGGCGAAGATGCTGCCCGGCGCCACGTCGAAGTCCACGCCGCGCAGCACGTCGAGCTTCCCGTACGACTTCTCCAGACCCCGCACGCGCATCGCCGGACCGGCGATCGATTGGGCCGTCATGGTCATCCGCCTCCTTTGCGGAGCTGTTCCAGGCGACTGCGAGGAAGCTCCTGCCGGAAGGATGGAGGGTTGACCCGGCGTCAAGGTCAAGCCCGCTCCGACCACGGCGCCGGAACCCCTGAGACCGCCCTGCCGGAGGCTCCGCGCGGTGGGCGCTCGCCGATCCACTCCTCGGCACGGGGCGAGCCCGTACCGTTCACCCCATGAATATCTGTGTCTTCCTCTCCGCCGCCGACCTCGACGAGCGCTACACCCGCCCCGCCCGCGATTTCGGCGAGCTGATCGGCAAGGGCGGCCACACCCTCGTCTGGGGCGGTTCCGACAGCGGGCTGATGAAGGTCGTCGCGGACGGCGTGCAGGACGGCGGGGGCCGGCTGGTCGGGGTGTCGGTGGACTTCCTCCAGAGCGTGGCCAGGGCGGACGCCGACGAGATGGTGATCGCGAAGGACCTCGCGGAGCGCAAGGCCCTGCTGCTCGCCAAGTCCGACGCCGTGGTGATCATGGTCGGCGGTACGGGGACGCTGGACGAGGCCACCGAGATCCTGGAGCTGAAGAAGCACGGCATGCACCGCCACCCCGTCGTGCTGCTCAACACGGCCGGTTTCTACGACGGGCTGAAGGAGCAGTTCCGGCGGATGGAGGACGAGGGCTTCCTGCCGCTGCCCCTCACCGACCTGGTCTTCTTCGCCGAGGACGGGGTCGGTGCCCTCGCCTACCTGGAGGAGGCGGTCGGCGTTCAGTGACCGCCGAGGTGATCCCCGAGCTGATCGCGAGGTGATCGCCGAGGGCGTGCGGTCGTCGGGTTCCGGTGATGCGACGATGACCGCATGGCTACCCATCTCATCACCGGTGCGGGCTCGGGCATCGGCGCCGCCGTCGCGCGCCGCCTGCACGGACGCGGCGACGACCTGATCCTGTTCGCCCGCGACGCCGGGCGCGCGAAGGAACTCGCGCGGGCCTTCCCCGGCGCCCGCACCCTCGTCGGCGACCTGGCCAACCCCGAGCGGCTCTCCTGGGCGCTCGGCCAGCAGGAACTCCCCGACCGGCTCGACTCGCTGCTGCACATCGCGGGCGTCGTCGAACTCGGCGAGGTCGGGGAGCTGACGCCGAAGGCGTGGCACGGACAGCTCACCGTCAACCTGATCTCCCCGGCCGAGCTGACCCGGCTGCTCCTGCCGCAGCTCCGCGTCTCCCGGGGGCAGATCGTCTTCGTCAACTCGGGCGCCGGGCTGACCGCCCACGCGCAGTGGAGCGCGTACGCCGCCTCCAAGCATGGACTGAAGGCACTGGCCGACGCGGTACGCGCGGAGGAGCGGCCCCAGGGCGTACGGGTCACCTCCGTGTACCCGGGCCGTACCGCGAGCCCCATGCAGGCCAAGGTGCACCAGCAGGAGGGCAAGGAGTACGACGCGTCCCGCTGGATCGACCCCGAGTCGGTCGCGACGACCATCGTGGCCGCGCTCGATCTGCCGCGCGACGCGCAGATCGACGACGTGACCGTACGGCCGGGCCGATGAGCGGGCCGATGAGCGGGCCGATGAGCGAGTCGATGAGCGGGCAGATCAACGGGGCGAACGGGGCGTCCGACGGCTCCGGGCCCGCCGTACCTCTCTGGGGGCCCGCCACCGGGGTCGGCTCCATGCCCGGCGGCGACGCGCGGGAGGCCGCCCGGGCCGTCACCGGCACCTTCGAGGACTTCCCGTACCTCCCCGAACTCCCCGCCCGGGGGCCGGGCGCCGACATGATCGGCCGTACGACCGGGCTCCTCGCGGAGATCTACGCCCGCGTGGAGCCCAGCGGCTGGCGGATCGGGGACCGGCCGGGCCGGGACACCAAGCGGGCCAGGTCCTGGCTGGGGGAGGACCTCGACGCGCTGGAGGAGTTCACCCAGGGGTACGAGGGGCCGCTCAAGGTCCAGGCCGTCGGACCGTGGACGCTCGCCGCCGCGCTGGAGCTGCGGGGCGGCGAGTCGGCCCTCGGCGACCCCGGAGCCTGCCGGGACCTGACCGCGTCGCTGGTGGAGGGGGTGGCCGGGCACCTCGCGGACGTACGGCGCCGGGTGCCGGGCGCCGTACCCGTACTCCAGATCGACGAACCGTCCCTCACCGCCGTGCTGCGCGGGCAGATCAGGACCGCCAGCGGCTACCGCACCCACCGGGCGGTGGACCGGCAGGTCGTGGAGGGCGCGCTGCGCGAGATGACCGCGCTCGCGCCGGGGGCCGTGGTCGTCCACTCCTGCGCGCCGGACGTGCCGTTCGCGCTGCTGCGCAGGGCGGGCGCGGCGGCCGTCTCGTTCGATTTCGGCCTGCTCACCGAGCGTGACGACGAGTCGATCGGGGAGGCGGTCGAGGCCGGTACGAAGCTGTTTGCCGGGATCGTGCCCGGCGTCGAGAGCCCGTTGTCAGACCCTGCCGGTAGCGTCATGGGTGTCAGGACGCTGTGGCGCAGGCTGGGGCTGGATCCGGGGACCCTCACGGGCTCCGTGGTGCTCACGCCGACCTGTGGGCTCGCGGGTGCCTCACCCGCGTACGCGCACGCCGCGCAGGCGCACTGCGTCAGGGCCGCGAGATCCCTCGCGGACAACCCTGAGTGACGGTCCCGGATGACGGGCCATGGTGATCGGGAGGACGAGACGGTGGCTGGCGAACAGCAGAGCGTGGTGCCCGCGGAGGCACGGGAGCGGCACGGCCTCCTCGCCGAGCAGATCGAGGAGCACCGCTTCCGGTACTACGTGAAGGATCAGCCGATCGTCAGCGACGGCGAGTTCGACCGGCTGCTGCGCGCCCTGGAGGCGCTGGAGGAGACGTACGCGGAGCTGCGCACGCCCGACTCGCCGACCCAGAAGGTCGCGGGGGCGTACGAAACGGACTTCACCGCGGTCCAGCACCGCGAGCGGATGCTCTCCCTCGACAACGCCTTCGACGACGAGGAGCTGGGGGCGTGGGCCGACCGCGTCGCCAAGGACGTGGGCACGCCGGACTTCCACTACCTGTGCGAGCTGAAGGTCGACGGACTCGCGGTCAACCTGACGTACGAACACGGCAGGCTGACCCGCGCGGCGACCCGGGGCGACGGCCGCACGGGCGAGGACATCACGCCCAACGTCCGCACGATCGCGGAGATCCCGCACCGCCTCGAAGGGGAGCGGATCCCCGCGCTGGTGGAGATCCGCGGCGAGGTCTACTTCCCGATGGAGGCCTTCCAGGAGCTGAACGCGCGTCTGGTGGAGGCCGGTGACAAGCCGTTCGCCAACCCGCGCAACGCGGCGGCGGGTTCGCTCCGCCAGAAGGACCCGAAGATCACCGCGACCCGCCCGCTCCACATGGTGGTGCACGGCATCGGGGCCCGCGAGGGCTTCGACATCGACTGCCTCTCCCACGCCTACGAACTGCTGCGTGAGTGGGGGCTGCCGACCGCCCGGCACAACAAGGTGGTCGGATCGGTCGCGGAGGTCCGGGAGTTCATCGCGTACTTCGGGGAGAACCGCCACTCCGTGGAGCACGAGATCGACGGCGTGGTCGTCAAGCTCGACGAGATCCCGCTCCAGGGCCGGCTGGGCTCCACCTCGCGCGCGCCGCGCTGGGCCATCGCCTGGAAGTACGCGCCGGAAGAGGTCAACACGAAACTGGTGAACATCCGGGTCGGCGTGGGCCGTACGGGGCGGGTCACCCCCTACGCCCAGGTCGAGCCGGTCACGGTCGCCGGATCCGAGGTCGAGTTCGCGACCCTGCACAACCAGGACGTGGTGCGGGCCAAGGGCGTCTGGATCGGCGACACGGTCGTGCTGCGCAAGGCCGGTGACGTCATCCCGGAGATCCTCGGCCCGGTCGTCGACCTGCGCCCGGACGACGCCCACGAGTTCGTGATGCCGACCGAGTGCCCCGAGTGCGGTACGCCGCTGCGCGCGATGAAGGAGGGGGACATCGACATCCGCTGTCCCAACGCGCGTACCTGCCCCGCCCAGTTGCGTGAGCGGCTGTTCTATCTCGCCGGGCGTAAGTGCCTCGACATCGAGAACTTCGGCTATGTCGCCGCGGCGGCCTTGACGAAACCGCTGGAACCGGCCATTCCACCGCTGCTCGACGAGGGCGATCTCTTCGACCTCACCATCGAGCGGCTGCTGCCCATCACGGCGTACGTGCTCGACCAGGACAGCGGGCTGCCCAAGCGCGATCCCAAGACCGGCGAGGAGAAAATCGCCACCGTCTTCGCCAACCAGGCGGGCGAGCCCCGGAAGAACGCCCTCGCGATGCTGGAGAACATCGCGGCGGCCAAGGAGCGCCCGCTCGCCCGGATCATCGCCGGTCTGTCGGTCCGTCATGTGGGGCCGGTCGCCTCCGAGGCGCTGGCCAGGGAGTTCCGTTCGATCGACCGGATCGACGCGGCGACGGAGGAGGAACTGGCGGACGTCGCCGGCGTCGGACCGATCATCGCGGCCTCGCTCAAGGAGTGGTTCGCGGTCGACTGGCACCGGGAGATCCTGCGCAAGTGGCGTGCGGCGGGCGTCCGTATGGAGGAGGAGGGCTCGGGCGAGGACGAGGGCCCACGGCCTCTGGAAGGGCTCACGGTCGTGGTGACGGGCACGCTGGAGCACTACACACGGGATGGCGCGAAAGAGGCGCTCCAGAGCCGTGGAGCGAAGGTGACCGGGTCGGTTTCGAAGAAGACCGCCTTCGTGGTGGTCGGTGAAAACCCCGGGTCGAAGTATGACAAGGCGATGCAGTTGAAGGTGCCCGTTCTGGACGGAGCGGGGTTCGCGGTCCTGCTCGAACAGGGCCCGGACGCCGCCAGGGAGGCCGCGCTCACCCCCGAGGAGCCCGCGGCCACCGGGGAGGAGGCCCCGTCGTCACCCGAGGAGGCTCCGGTTCCGCCGGTGGAGTGAGCCGGTTCCGTTCTCGCGGTGCGTGGCTTCACACCGTCGATTTCGGGCCGTCAACCTCACCCGTTCGGCGCATACCAGATGGATCAGGATGGGCCGGTCGCATTCGGGCAACAGATGTAGAGCGCTGCCCGTCGAGGCCTTTCGCGGCCTACTGTTGGGATGTGCGCCTGTCGAACACGGCTCAGTAGTCCGATTCCAGCCGTGTTGCACGACAACGTGCCATCGCGTGGCATCGGCTCCGCCGGCTGTGAGAGGGACGGGAATGAAACCGACCGAGAGCGCCGCCCCGGTCTCACCCCCGCGCGGATTCGCGGGATTTGGGGGCATAGCGGCCAGAACGCCCGTTCTGGTGGTGGGACTCGCCGTCGTCGTCCTGGTGACCGGCGTGGTGGGGACGCTACGGGACGGCCACGCGCTGTTCCCCGGCTCCGACGCCGGCTGGGCGCTGGCCGTCCTCACCGGAATCATCGTCGGCCATCTCGTCGCGCTCGGCCGCGACCGCTGGTGGGGCGGGACGGGCTCCGGCGCCGCGCTCACCCTCGCCGTGCTGCTGCTGTACGGCTGGGTCGCGGCCGGACTGGTCAGCGTGGCCGTCGTCGTGCTCGTCGGACTGGCCCGCAGACACCGCTGGCGCCAGGGCGTCCTGCACGGCGCCGCGGATCTGCTGGGGACCGGGGCCGCCGCGCTCGTCCTCGCGCTGTTCGGCGTGGTCCCCACCGTCGAGCGGCCCTGGCAGCCGCTCGGCTGGACCCTCGGTGACGTCCCGGAGGTCCTGCTCGCGGCGGCCGCCCAGCTCACCGTCACCCGGGTGCTGCTCCGGTACGCCCGGGCCCCGCAGGGCGCGGCGCTGCACGCCGCCGGGCGCCCGGCCCTCTACCGGCAGGGGCTCTTCGCGGTCGCGCTGCTCGGCATCGCCCCGCTGATCTGCGTCGTCGCGATGTCGCAGCCGGTGCTCCTGCCGCTCTTCGCCATCCCGCTGATAGCTCTCGACTCCACGCTGTGGATCGCCAGAGCCCGCGCCGAGGAACAGCTCCGCGACCCGCTGACCAAACTCCCCAACCGGCAGTGGCTGCTGGAGCGGACCTGGTCGGCCCTGGAGGAGGCGGAGGACCAGGGCGCCCGGTCGGCGCTGGTCCTGATCGACCTGGACCGGTTCCGTTCCGTCAACGACACCCTCGGCCATCTCGCGGGTGACCGGCTGCTGCTGCAGATAGCGGACCGGCTCCGGCTCGCCCTGCCGCGCGGGGCCGAGGCCGCGCGGCTCGGCGGCGACGAGTTCGCCGTGCTGCTCCCGACGTGCGACTCCACCACCAGCGCGCAGCGCGTCGCCCGCCATCTCGTGGCAGACCTCTCCTCCCCGCTCGACCTCGACGGCCTCACGCTCGTCCTGGAGGCGAGCGCCGGGGTGGCCGTCTATCCCGAGCACGCGCTGGACGCGGAGGGGCTGCTGCAGCGGGCGGACGTCGCCATGTACCAGGCGAAGCGGGACCGTACGGGCGTGGAGGTGTACGAGTCCAAGCGGGACTCCAACACCCCCGACCGCCTCGGGCTCCTCGGCGATCTGCGCCGTGCGCTGGACGCGCGGGAGGTGGAGCTGCACTACCAGCCGAAGGTCCGTTTCGACGGCCAGGTCGCCGGTCTGGAGGCGCTGGTGCGCTGGGTGCATCCCGAGCGTGGCCGCGTCCCTCCGGACGAGTTCATCGCGATCGCCGAGTCCTCCGGTCTGATGCCTCACCTCACGGAGTACGTACTGGACACCGCTCTCGCTCAGGTCGCCCGCTGGCGATCTCAGGGACTGATGGTGCCGGTCGCCGTCAACGTCTCGCCGCGGGACGTGCACACCCCCGGTTTCGCGGGCGCGGTGGCGGCGCGGCTGGCCCGGCACGGCGTCCCGGCGGGCTCCCTCCAGCTGGAGATAACGGAACACGTCCTGCTGGAGGACCCCCAGCGCGCCGCCGACACCCTCGCCGGTCTCACCGGGCACGGGGTCAAGATGTCGCTCGACGACTTCGGCACGGGGTACTCCTCGCTGGTCCATCTGCGGCGGCTCCCGGTGAGCGAGCTGAAGATCGACCGTTCCTTCGTGGCCCGGCTCGCGGTCGACACCGAGGACGCGGAGATCGTCCGCTGCACGGTCGACCTGGCGCACTCCCTGGGCCTGCTGGTCGTCGCGGAGGGCGTCGAGGACGACGAGACCTGGGAGCGGCTGCGGGACCTCGGCTGCGACGCCGTCCAGGGCTGGCTGGTGGCCGCGGCGATGCCGCCCCACGAGGCGACGGCCTGGCTGCTGGCCCGCGGCGAGCGCGGCTGGCAGCGCCCGGCCGAGCTGGAGGCGGCGCGGGCCCGTGAGTCGCTGGCCCGCGAACAGTCCGGCCAGGCGGTCACGTAGGGCCAGGCGGCCGCGTAGGGCCGGGCTGTGGTGGCGGTGAGGCGGGCGCGTACGGCCGGAGCGCGGTGCGGTGGGACGGTCCGGGAGGGCCCGTCCGCGGGGCGGTCCGGGCCGCCCCGCGGGTACGGGCGTCCCGGCCGTTTCGTGAGCTGGGGTGCCCGCCCCATAGGATTGGGGCACAACCCATCACACTCACCCCTGAGGATCGCTGCATGCCTGGCATCACGCGCGAGGAGGTCGCCCACCTCGCCCGGCTGGCGCGTCTGGAGCTGAAGGCCGAAGAGCTCGACCACTTCGCCGGACAGCTCGACGACATCATCGGCGCGGTCGCCCGCGTATCCGAGGTAGCCGACCAAGACGTACCGCCGACCTCCCACCCGCTGCCGCTGACGAACGTCATGCGCGCGGACGAGGTCCGCCCGTCGCTCACCCCCGAGCAGGCGCTTTCCGGCGCCCCTGCCCAGGAGCAGCAGCGTTTCAAGGTGCCGCAGATCCTGGGGGAGGACTAAACAGTCATGACCGACACCGTCAAGACGGACATCATCAAGCTCACCGCCGCCGAGATCGCCGCGAGGATCGCCTCCGGTGACCTCACGGCCGTCGAGGTCACCGAGGCGCATCTGGCGCGCATCGAGGCCGTCGACGAGAAGGTGCACGCCTTCCTGTACGTCGACCGTGAGGGCGCGCTCGCGCAGGCCCGCGCCGTGGACGCGAAGCGGGCGGCGGGCGAGAAGCTCGGCCCGCTGGCCGGCGTCCCGCTCGCGCTGAAGGACATCTTCACCACCGAGGGCATCCCGACCACCGTCGGGTCCAAGATCCTCGAAGGCTGGCTCCCGCCGTACGACGCGACGCTCACCAAGAAGCTCAGGGCCGCCGACGTCGTCATCATCGGCAAGACCAACATGGACGAGTTCGCCATGGGGTCCTCGACGGAGAACAGCGCGTACGGCCCGACCGCCAACCCCTGGGACCTCACCAAGATCCCCGGCGGCTCCGGCGGCGGCTCGTCCGCCTCGCTCGCCTCGTACCAGGCGCCGCTGGCCATCGGCACGGACACCGGCGGCTCCATCCGCCAGCCCGCCGCCCTCACCGGCACCGTCGGCGTCAAGCCGACGTACGGCGCGGTCTCCCGGTACGGCATGGTCGCCTTCTCGTCCTCCCTCGACCAGGGCGGCCCGTGCGCCCGTACGGTGCTGGACACCGCGCTGCTGCACGAGGCCATCGCGGGCCACGACCCCCTCGACTCGACCTCCATCGACGCCCCGGTCCCGCCGGTCGTCGAGGCCGCCCGCAACGGCTCGGTGGCCGGGATGCGCGTCGGTGTCGTCCAGCAGTTCCGCGGCGACGGCTACCAGGCCGGGGTCCTCCAGCGCTTCGACGAGTCGGTCGAGCTGCTGCGCGAGCTGGGTGCCGAGATCGTCGAGCTGGACTGCCCGTCCTTCGACCTCAGCCTCGCCGCGTACTATCTGATCGCACCGTCCGAGTGCTCCTCGAACCTCGCGCGCTTCGACGCCATGCGCTACGGACTGCGCGTCGGCGACGACGGCACGCGCTCCGCCGAGGACGTCACCGCCCTCACCCGCGAGGCCGGCTTCGGCGACGAGGTCAAGCGCCGCGTCATCCTGGGGACGTACGCGCTCAGCTCCGGCTACTACGACGCGTACTACGGCTCCGCCCAGAAGGTCCGTACCCTCATCACCCGGGACTTCGAGAAGGCGTTCGAGCAGGTCGACGTGATCGTCTCCCCGACCTCGCCGACCACCGCCTTCGGCATCGGTGAGCGCACCGACGACCCGATGGCGATGTACCTCGCCGACCTGTGCACCATCCCCGTCAACATGGCGGGCAACGCGGCCATGTCGCTGCCCTGCGGCCTCGCGCCGGAGGACGGTCTCCCGGTCGGTCTCCAGATCGTCGCCCCCGCCATGAAGGACGACCGGCTCTACAAGGTCGGTGCCGCCGTCGAGGCGGCCTTCGTGGAAAAGTGGGGACACCCGTTGTTGGAGGAGGCACCGTCACTGTGAGCAGTGCAATGAGCAAGGCCAAGGGCTTCAAGAAGTCCAAGACCGGTACGTACCTGTCGATCGGCGGCTCCGTGTTCGGCGCGGTCAGTGCCGTGAAGCAGATCAAGACGGCCCGCAAGGAGCAGGACACGCTCAAGCTGATCGACGCGACGGTCTCCGCGGTGGCCGTCGTGACGACCCTGGCGCTCCTGTTCCGCGAGCTGAAGCGCCTGGGCGACGACGACATCCTGCTGGGCTGACCGGCCGCCGGGGGACCCGCCTTCGGTGGCGGGCTCCCCGGCACCGCGGCGCCCGTGCCGCCGGGGCCCCGGGTGATGACGGAGTCGGGGGTGCTCGCGGACCGGGCGGCGCCGACCCGGGTGCGGCCGGCCACCGGCCTGTCGGCGCACCCGCATCCGCGCCCCGCCGATGTGGAACCGACGAAGTGGATCTCTCCGTACTCGGAAAGCTGTCGTCCTACCAGCGCCGGCCGGCCGACACCGATGAAGCATTGATGAGGAAGAAGTACCTGTGACCGTCACTGAACTTGTGTCGTACGAGGACGCCCTCGCGGACTACGACCCCGTCATGGGCCTGGAGGTCCACGTCGAGCTCGGCACCAGGACCAAGATGTTCTGCGGCTGCTCGACCGAGCTGGGCGCCGCGCCCAACTCGCAGACCTGCCCGACCTGTCTGGGCATGCCGGGCTCGCTCCCGGTCGTCAACGCGATCGGCGTCGAGTCCGCCATCAAGATCGGCCTCGCCCTCAACTGCGAGATCGCCGAGTGGTGCCGCTTCGCCCGGAAGAACTACTTCTACCCGGACATGCCGAAGAACTTCCAGACCTCCCAGTACGACGAGCCGATCGCCTTCAACGGCCATCTGGACGTCCAGCTGGAGGACGGCGAGATCTTCCGCGTGGAGATCGAGCGCGCCCACATGGAGGAGGACACCGGCAAGTCGACGCACGTCGGCGGGGCCACGGGCCGGATCCACGGCGCGTCCCACTCCCTGCTCGACTACAACCGCGCCGGCATCCCGCTCATCGAGATCGTCACCAAGCCCATCGAGGGCGCCGGTGCGCGCGCCCCGGAGGTCGCCAAGGCGTACGTCGCCGAGCTGCGCGAGCTCATCAAGGCGCTAGGCGTCTCCGAGGCCCGGATGGAGATGGGCCAGATGCGGTGCGACGTGAACCTGTCCCTGCGCCCGAACGGCCGCGAGGAGTTCGGTACCCGCTCCGAGACCAAGAACGTCAACTCGCTGCGCAGCGTCGAGCGCGCCGCCCGCTTCGAGATCCAGCGCCACGCCGCGGTGCTGAACGGCGGCGGCACGATCCTCCAGGAGACCCGGCACTTCCACGAGGAGGACGGTTCCACCACCTCCGGCCGGATCAAGGACAACGCCGAGGACTACCGGTACTTCCCGGAGCCCGACCTCGTGCCCGTCGCCCCGGCGCGCGCCTGGGTGGAGGAGCTGCGCGCCACGCTGCCCGAGCCGCCGCGCGTACGCCGCAACCGGCTCCGCGAGGAGTGGGGCGTCACCGAGCACGACATGCAGTCGATCCTCAACGCGGGAGCGATCGAACCGATCGTCGCCACGATCGGTGTGGGCGCCCCGGCCGACCAGGCCCGCAAGTGGTGGATGGGCGAGCTGGCCCGGCACGCCAACGAGTCCGGCCGCGCGCTGGACGAGCTGCCCATCACCCCCGAGCAGGTCGCCCGCGTCGCCGCGCTCGTCGCGGCCGGCGACCTCAACGACAAGCTGGCCCGACAGGTGATCGAGGGCGTGCTCGCGGGCGAGGGCGACCCCGACACCGTCGTCGAGAAGCGCGGGCTCAAGGTCGTCTCCGACGACAGCGCGCTCGGCGCCGCCGTGGACGAGGCGATCGCGGCCAACGCGGCCGTCGCCGACAAGATCCGCGCCGGTAAGGTCGCGGCCGCGGGCGCGCTGGTCGGCGCGGTCATGAAGGCCACGCGCGGCCAGGCCGACGCGGCGCGCGTACGCGAGCTGATCCTTGAGCGGCTCGCCCCGAAGGAATAGACAAGCCACCAACAAGCACAGGCAAGTGCAGGCAAGCACGGACAAGCACTGACAGGCGCAGACAAGCACTGACAGGTACGGACAAGCGCTGACCGGCACAGACAGGCACCACCGGGAGAGGCCGCGCGTCGCGGGCCGAACCCGGCTCGTACACCACACGCCACTGGGGGCGGTGCACCGGCAACGGTGCGCCGCCCCCGTGGCTTCGCACCCCTCGGCTCCGGGCCCGTCCGAACCACCACGATCACGAGGCAGAGCAGATCCCAGTGAACACCGTCGCCGCCGAGATCGTCTCCGTCGCCCTGCTCCTCGCCGTCCTGGCGTTCGCCGTCGTCCGTCCGCGCGGTCTGCCCGAGGCCGTCGCCGCCGTCCCCGCGGCCCTGCTGCTCGTCGCCTTCGGCGCCGTCTCGCCGCAGGAGGCGTGGGAGCAGACGCACACCCTGCTGCCCGTGGTCGTCTTCCTCGCCGCCGTGCTCGTCCTCTCCCAGCTCTGCGACGAGGAGGGGCTGTTCACCGCCGCGGGCGATCTGGTGGCGCGCCTGTGCGGCGGCAGTCCGCGCAAGCTGCTCGGCGGGGTGTTCGCCGTCGCCGCCGCCATCACCGCCGTGCTCAGCCTCGACGCCACGGTCGTCCTGCTCACTCCGGTGGTCTTCGCGACCGCCGCACGGGTCGGCGCCCGGCCCCGGCCGCATGTCTACGCCTGTACGCACCTGGCGAACTCCGCCTCGCTGCTGCTGCCGGTCTCCAACCTCACCAATCTGCTGGCGTTCACCGCGAGCGGGCTCTCCTTCACCCGGTTCGCCGCGCTGATGGCCCTGCCGTGGCTGGCCGCGATCGCCGTCGAGTACGTCGTCTTCCGCCGCTTCTTCGCCGCCGACCTGGCCGCGGGGGCGCACACCCCGAGGACGGACGAGCGGCGCGACGTCCCGGTCTTCACCCTCGTCGTGCTGGGGCTGACGCTGGCCGGGTTCGCCGTCACGTCGTTCGCCGGGATCGAACCGCTGTGGGCGGCCGTCGCCGGTACGGCCGTACTCGCCGTCCGCGCCCTGCGGCAGCGGCGTACCACCCCCGCGAAGCTGGTCCGTGCCGCGTCCCCGCTGTTCTGCCTCTTCGTCCTCGCGCTCGGCGTCGTCGTCAAGGCGGTCGTCGACAACGGGCTCGACACCGGGATCAGCCGGCTGCTGCCCGGCGGCTCCTCCCTGCTGTCGCTGCTGGCCATCGCCGCGATCGCCGCCGTACTGGCCAACGCGATCAACAACCTCCCGGCCATCCTGGCCCTGCTGCCGGTCCTCGCGCCGGCCGGCCCGGGGCCCGTGCTCGCCGCCCTGATCGGGGTCAATCTGGGGCCGAACCTGACCTATGTCGGATCGCTCGCCACCCTGCTGTGGCGGCGCATCCTGCACGAGCACGACGCCGAACCCCGGCTCGGTCACTTCACCCGGCTCGGACTGCTGACCGTGCCTGCCACGCTGGCCGTCTCCACCGTGGCACTGTGGGGCACTCTGCGACTGATCGGAGGCTGACCGCTGTGCCGCACCCACCTGCCGCGACCGATCCGCCGGCGGACGCCGCGCGGCGGACCACGCTCGTCTGGATCACCGAATCCACCTGGCCCGCCTGCGTCGACGTGGCCCGCGACCGCGTCCCGCACGACGCCGTGGTGCTGCTCCACGTCAGCGACGACGAGGTCGCCGAGGCGGCCCACCGCGCCTATGCGGGGCTCCTCGGCCGGGGCCACCGCCCGGACCGCGACCCCGGCGCGCGGCTCGAAGCCCTCTCCGGCACGGCCGCGGCCGATCTGCTGGAAGCCGCCGCGCACCGGCTCGGCCGGCCCTGTGAGCTCCTGGAACACCACGGCCGGGTGGAGCACGAGGTGGTACGGGCGGCGGCCGGCGCGGATCTGCTGGTCTGCGCGCGCGACGGCGAACGCGACCACCCGGGACCGCACAGCCTCGGCCACGCCACCCGCTTCGTCGTCGACCACGCGACCTGCCCGGTCCTGCTGGTCTGGCCGTACGGGGCGTAGCGGCCCCGGCCCCCGGGGCAACGGCCCGGCGCCCCGGGGACGTTCACCTGGTGGACGCGCCGGGGTCTTCCCACTGCCATCCGCCCTCACTACCGTCCCGGACATGTCACCGGAGATGGAGCGCGGAACGATGTCGCGCAGAAGAGTCCTCGCCCTCGGCTCGGGCGCCGTCGGCGCCGCGGCCGCCGGGTCGGTGCTGCCGCCGTCCCTCCAGGCGGCGCTCGCCGCGGGACCCGCGCCCGGCGGGATGCGGGCGATCAAGCACGTGGTCGTGCTCATGCAGGAGAACCGGTCCTTCGACCACTACTTCGGCACCCTGCGCGGCGTACGGGGCTTCGGCGACCGCAACGCCGTCGAACTGCCCTCCGGGAACCCCGTGTTCGCCCAGCCGGGCCCGGAGTCCGGCACCGTACTGCCGTTCCCCGTACGGGACGCCGCCGCGACGCAGCGCAAGGACCTCCAGTACATCGGCGCCCTGGACCACTCCTGGGAGGGCGGCGCCGAGGCCTGGAACGACGGCTGGATGGACCGCTGGGTCTCCGCCAAGACCGCCGCCACCATGGCCTACTACGACCGGCGCGACATCCCGCTCCACTACGAGCTGGCGGACACGTTCACCATCTGCGACGCGTACCACTCCTCCGTCCACACCTCCACGAGCCCCAACCGCAACCACCTCTGGAGCGGCTGGACCGGCTACGAGGCCGACGGGCGGCGCGCCGTCGGCAACGACGCGTACGACGAGGCGGCCCACCCCGGCTACCCGTGGCCGACCTACGCCGAGCGGCTGGAGAAGGCGGGCCGGAGCTGGCGCACGTACACCGAGTGGGAGAACTTCACCGACAACAACATCGAGTTCTTCACCACGTTCAAGGACATAGCCCGCAAGGCGCTCACCCGGGCCCGCGCCCTGCCCGGACAGCCCGGCGCCGCCGGCTTCACCTACATGGAGGCGTTCTACGCCGCCGTACGCGACGCCGACGCCGCCGGTGACACGGCCGGGCGCACGCGGCTGCTCGCGGCCCTGGAGGAGGGCGTCGCCACGCTCACCGCCCGCGAGCGGTCGCTCTTCGAGCGCGGGCTGCGCCGGGTCGAGACCGGGACGCTCGCCGCGGCGTTCCGCGCCGACGTGGCGGCCGGGACCCTGCCCGAGGTGTCGTACCTGGTGCCCTCCGCGGTCGACTCCGAGCACCCCGGCTCCTCGTCGCCGGTCGCCAGCGCCTCCCTCGTCTACCAGGTGCTCGACGCGCTCGGCGCGCATCCGGACGTCTGGCGGCAGACCGTCGTACTGATCAACTACGACGAGAACGACGGCTTCTTCGACCACGTGCCGCCGCCCGTGCCGCCCGTCGACGACCCCGACGAGCGCTGGCAGGGCCGCCCCACCGGGCTCGGCATACGGGTCCCGCTGCTGGTCGTCTCGCCCTGGACCGTGGGCGGCTACGTCTGTTCGCAGGTCTTCGACCACACCTCCGTCATCCGCTTCCTGGAGCGGTGGACGGGCGTCGAGGAGCCCAACATCACCCCCTGGCGGCGCGCCGTCGCCGGCGATCTGACCTCCGCGTTCGACTTCCGGCGGGGCCGCGTGCTGCCCGAGGTGGAACAGCCGGGCGCGATCCCGCCGTTCACCGGCCGCTGGCACCCCGTACCCCCGGCCGAGCAGCGGATGCCCGTACAGGAGAAGGGCGCGCGCCCGGCCAGGCCGCTGCCGTACCAGCCGGACGCGCACGGGCGGGTGGCCGCGGACGGGCGGACGTTCACGGTCGCGCTGAGCAACACGGGCCCGGCCGGCGCCCACTTCGCGCTGTACCCGTACGCCGGTGAGTTCGCCGTTCCGCAGCACCGCGATGTAAGGGGCACGGCGCAATGGACGGTGCCCCTTACCGGCCGGAGCGGTACGGACCGCGACCTCTACCGTTTCACGATCACGGGTCCGAACGGCTTCCGCCGGGAGTTCTCCGGTGCGGTCGCCGGTGACGGGGCCGAGGTCGCCTCGTCCGTCGACCACCACGACCGCGATGTGCACCTCACCCTGACCAACCGGGGGACGCGTCCGGTCACCTTCACCGTGCGGCCCCTCGGGTATGTCGACGAGGCCGATCTGGACGGCTGGACGCGCCGGATCACGGTGAAGCCGGGGCGCAGCAGGCGCGTCGTGCACTCGGCGGCCGACGCGCACGGCTGGTACGACATCGAGGTCACCACCGAGGCCACCACTGACGGCGCGGGCGTTCCGTTCCGCCGCCGGCTCATGGGGCACATCGAGAACGGGCGGCCGAGCGTCGCCGGGTAGCCGGGTAGCCGGGTAGCCGGGTAGCCAGGTGGCCGGGTGAGCCACCTACTGTGAGTAACCCCACCAAGTGGACAAAGGATCACTAAGGATCAATTCCGGCTGCGATAGTGGCTCTCCGTAGGTCACGCGTTCTTTGCGGGCTCCCCCACGGGCCGTTCCCGGTAAAGATGCACGAACCACTCAGGGAGCAGTCCGTTGGCAGCCCTCGCGCGATGGTGCGTCACCCACCGGCTTCTCGCCGTCCTTTTCTGGCTGCTCGCGCTCGGCGGTACCGCGGCCGCCGCGGGGGTGACGGGGACCTCGTACTCCAACGACTACGAGGTCCCCGGCACCGAGTCCGGTCGGGCCACCCAGCTCCTGGGCACCGCCTTCCCGGGGCTCGGCGGCGACAGCGACACCATCGTCTGGCACACGGAACGCGGCTCCGTCCGCGACCCCGGCGTCGCACAGCGGACGGGGGAGATGCTCGGCGAGGTCGCCGGCCTGCCCGGCATATCCTCCGTCGTGAGCCCGTACACGGCCGAGGGCGCCGAGCAGATCAGCGCGGACGGCCGCACCGCCTACGCGCGGATCACCTTCGACCGGCAGGCCGACGACATCCCGCCGGCGCAGGCGCGCGCCCTGGTCGCCACCGCGACCTCGGTGGAGGAGACACCGCAGGCGGCACAGCGGGGCCTCACGGTCGAACTGGGCGGCAGCGCCGTGGCCCTCACCGAGACCACCACTACGCACATCGCCGAGATCGTCGGCGTCGCCGTGGCGGCCGTCGTGCTCTTCCTCGCCTTCGGCTCGCTCGCGGCGGGACTGCTCCCCATCGCGACCGCGCTCGTCTCCGTGGGCACCGCGTACGCGGGCATCGTGCTGCTCGGCCACGCGATGACGGTCGCCGACTTCGCGCCCATGCTCGGCCTGCTCATCGGGCTCGGCGTCGGCATCGACTACGCGCTGTTCATCGTCGTACGGCACCGCAAGGGCCTCCAGCGCGGACTGACCGTCCCCGAGGCCGCGGCGAACGCCGTCGCCACCACCGGCCGGGCCGTCGTCTTCGCCGGAGCCACCGTCTGCATCGCCCTGCTCGGCATGCTGATCCTGCGCCTCGGCTTCCTCAACGGGGTCGCGATCGCCGCCTCGCTGACGGTCGTCCTCACCGTCGCCGCCTCCGTGACCCTGCTGCCCGCCCTGCTCTCGTACACCGGCACGCGCGTGCTGAGCCGGCGCCGGCGCGCGCTGCTCGCCGCCCACGGCCCGCTGCCGGAACTCCCCAGCGGGTTCGCGGTCCGCTGGTCCCACTTCGTCGAACGCCACCCCAAGCTGCTGGGCGCCGTCGCGACCGTGGTGATGCTGGTCCTCGCGCTCCCCACCTTCGCGCTCCACCTCGGCACCTCCGACCAGGGCAACAACCCCGCCACGGCCACCACCCGCAAGGCGTACGACCTGCTCGCCGAAGGGTTCGGTCCCGGCGTCAACGGGCCGCTGACGCTGGTCGCGCGTGTGGACAGCGCCGCGGACCGGCTCGCCATGGACCAGCTCCCCGACGCGCTCCGTTCCACGGCAGGAGTCGCCTCGGTGGGGCCGGTCGTCTTCAACAGCGGCGGCGACGCCGCGCTGCTCACCGTCGTCCCCGAGTCGTCCCCGCAGTCGCACCGCACCAGTGAGCTGGTCGACCGGCTCCGTACGGACGTCCTGCCCGTGGCGGCGACGGGCACGTCCCTCGCGGTGTACGTCGGCGGCGTCACCGCGAGCTACGACGACTTCGCCGACATCATCATCGGCAAACTGCCCCTCTTCGTCGGTGTGGTCATCGCACTGGGCTGTCTGCTCCTGCTGCTGGCGTTCCGCTCCGTGGGCATCCCGCTCAAGGCCGCGCTGATGAACGTGGCCGCCGTCGCCTCGTCCTTCGGAGTCGTCGTCGCGATCTTCCAGTGGGGATGGGGGAGCGAACTGCTGGGGCTCGGCAGCGCGGGCCCCATCGAGCCCTTCCTGCCGGTGATCATGGTCTCGGTGCTCTTCGGACTCTCCATGGACTACCAGGTCTTCCTGGTCAGCCGGATGTACGAGGAGTGGCTGGAGACCGGTGACAACGCGCGCGCCGTGCGCGTGGGGCTCTCCGAGACCGGCCGCGTGATCAACTCGGCGGCGGTGATCATGATCGCGGTCTTCCTCGCCTTCGTGCTGAGCGGCGACCGCGTCATCGCCATGTTCGGCATCGCCCTGGCCACGGCGGTCGCGCTGGACGCCTTCGTGCTCCGGACCCTCCTCGTCCCCGCCCTGATGCATCTGCTCGGCGGCGCCAACTGGTGGCTGCCTCGGGCACTGGACCGCTGGCTCCCCCGCATCAGCATCGAGGCGCCGGAGCGCCGCGAACATGCGAAGATCCCCGTGCCGCGAGAGAGCGGGAACACGCCGCTCGTCCGGTGAACCACACCACAGGAGCCGCACAGGGGCGCGCGCCGACCACACAGGGGCGCGCGCACCGACCGCACAGGGGGATCATCATGTTCGCCGTACCACTGGGGGACGGGGCCGAACTGCGCCCGCTGGAGAGCTGGCAGGCCGAGGAGTTCCTGGCCCACATGGACCGCGCCAGGGACCTGGTCGACGAGCACATCCAGCTCGCCCGGGCCGTCACCGACCTGGAGTCCGCACGGGCGCTGCTCACCTCGTACGCGCAGAAGCAGGCGGCCGACACCGGACGCCTCTACGGAATCTGGCTCGGCCCCACGCTCGTCGGCGGCGTGCTCTTCCGTGTCTTCGACGCGGGCACGGGGAACTGCGAGGTCGGCTGCTGGCTGGAGCCCGCGGCGACGGGGCGCGGTCTGGTCACGCGCGCGGCCCGGGTCCTGATCGACTGGGCGGTCTGGGAGCGCGGGATGGAACGCGTCGAGTGGCTCGTCTCGTCGGAGAACGAGGCCAGTGTCCAAGTCGCCCGGCGGCTGGGGATGACCCGGGACGGAGTGCTGCGACGAAACTACCCGTACCGGGGCGTACGGCACGACACGGAGGTCTGGTCGGTCCTCGCCCCCGAGTGGCGCGCGCGGCCCCGTACGCCGCGCTGAGCCCGCCCGGCGACCGGCCGGGGTGAGTGGCCTGCCACCGTGCCCCACCGGTGTGCCCTACCGGTGTGCCCGAGCAGTGTGTCCGATCGAGAGATGATCACGATCGGGTGCGCTCAGGAGTGAATTCGCGCGTTCTCAGGAAGTTCTCATACCCGGCCCCTAGCGTGCGACGTATGAAGTCCACCCCCGAGACCCAGAACCCCGAGCCGGAGACGGCCGAGGCCCCCACGACCAAGGCGGCCGAGGCACAGGCCGACCTGAAGCCGGCCGCCACCACCGGTGCCGCGGACGCCGCCGACCCGGCGGAGCAGCCCAAGACGGACCTGAAGAAGGGCGACACCACCACGGACGACGCCCCGGCGGCTGACGCCGACGAGAACGACGAGAACGACGACGAACTCGACCTCCTCGACGAGGCTCCCGCCGCCGCGTCCGGTCTCGGCGCCGCCGCCGCGGCCGTCGTCGCCGTCTGCCTGGGCATCGTCGCCCTCACCGGCACCTGGACCAGCAGGGTCCTCGCGGAGCGCCAGGGCCTCGTAGGACAGCTCAAGACCGGCCAGTCCGCCACCGCCGAGCAGCAGATCTCCGCGATCTACGGCGACGCCTGGCACGTCACGGCCGCCGTCAACGGCGGGGTGGCGCTGGTCGCCCTGCTCCTCGGCGTGATCGTGCTGACGCTGCGCCAGCGCGACGGCTGGGTACGGCCCTTCGCGCTCGCCGGAGCCGTGCTCGGCTTCCTGGGGCTGCTCATGTCCATCGCCATGTACTTCGACCTGTTCGCGGCCCTGCCGACCACTGGCGCCTGAGCCGTCGTTTCCTCCTCCACCCCCCCACGACTGTCCGCCCCTTCACGGCCTAAGTCCCCGCGGCCCCGCCGCCAGGGCCTTAGGCCGTAGGTATGTCCGGCCCTGGTTTCTAAGGCCCCGGGGCCGCTCAAGATGCGGCACTCTCCCGATGCGGCCCCGCCCCCTGGGAGACGAAGGTAGAGGCATCACCAGATGCCCGACCGCCTTCGTTCCAGGGAGCCCCGGAATGTTCGAGTACGAACTCCAGAAGATCCACGCCGCCGAGCTGATCCGCAGGGCCGAGCACCAGCGGCTCGTCCGGGAGGCGGGCACGGCCCGCCGCCGGGCCCGGCGAACCGCCAGGAACGCCCCTGAGGGGCCGGTGAAACGTGGCCGGTTCGCCCGGGCCGCCTGAGCCCGGCCCCGGCCCGCCCCGCGGGCGGGCCTCCGACCCCGGCACGCTCCTGGCCGGGCCCCCCGGCCCCGCCGTCCGCCGAATAACAAGTGCCGCGTTGTCAGAGGGCTGTGCGATGCTCGGCGATGTGGAGACCAGGTCGCTCAGCCCGGTGTTCGTCGGCAGGTCGGCCGAGTTCACCGCGCTCACGTCAGCGCTCGCCCGCGCCACCGCGGGCGAGCCCCAAGCCGTGCTCGTCGGCGGTGAGGCGGGCGTCGGCAAGACCCGCCTCATCGAGGAGCTGCACCGGGCGGCCTGCGACGACAAGGCTGTCGTCGCGATCGGCGGATGCGTCGAGATCGGCGCGGACGGACTGCCGTTCGCGCCCTTCTCCACCGCCCTGCGCTCCCTGCGCCGCCGGCTCCCCGACGAGCTGCTGGCCGCGGCGGAGGGCCAGCAGGACGAGCTGGCCAGGATCCTGCCCGAACTCGGCCACTCCAGTCGGGACGCGCAGGGCGAGGACGGCACCGCCCGGCTCTTCGAGCTCACCGCCCGGCTGCTGGAGCGGCTGGCCGCCGACCGTACGATCGTGCTCATCCTGGAGGATCTCCACTGGGCGGACGCCTCCACCCGCCATCTCCTCGCCTATCTCTTCCGCTCCCTGCGCCGCGGCCGGCTCGTCGTCATCGGCACCTACCGAGCCGACGACCTGCACCGCCGCCATCCGCTCCGTCCGCTCCTCGCCGAGTTGGACCGGCTGCGCTCGGTCCGCCGTATCGAACTGCCCCGCTTCAACCGGGCCGAGGTGCGCAGCCAGCTCACCGGCATCCTCGCCGCCGAGCCGGGCCCGGACCTGCTGGAGCAGATCTTCGAACGCTCGGACGGGAACGCGTTCTTCGTGGAGGAGCTGGCCTGCTCCATCGGGACCGGCTGCGGCACCGGCCTCAGCGATTCGCTCCGCGATCTGCTGCTCGTCCGGGTCGAGACGCTGCCCGAGGACGCCCAGCGCGTCGCCAGGATCGTTGCCGAGGGCGGCACCACCGTCGAGTACCGGCTGCTGCTGGCCGTCGCCGGGCTCGCCGAGGACGAGCTGATCGAGGCGCTGCGGGCCGCCGTCGGCGCCAGCATCCTGCTGCCGACGCCGGACGGGGACGGATACCGCTTCCGCCACTCCCTCGTCCGCGAGGCCGTCAGCGACGACCTGCTGCCCGGCGAGCGCTCCCGGCTCAACCGGAGATACGCCGAGGTGCTGGAGGCCGACCCCTCCCTCGTCCGCGCCGACGAGCGCACCACGCGCCTCGCGAGCCACTGGTACCACGCACACCACCCGGCGAAGGCGCTGCCCGCCGTCCTCCTCGCCTCGGTGGAGGCCCGCGAGCGGTTCGCGCACTCCGAGCAACTGCGCCTGCTGGAGCGGGCCATGGAGCTGTGGGACGACGCCCCCCGGGCGGTACGGGCCACGCTGCGCCCGCCGGACGACATAGAGGTCTACCCGCCCTGCGGGGGAGCCTCCGAGTCGTCGCCCCTGCGCTATCTCGACCTGATGGCCGAGGCGACGGTCGCCGCGCGCTCCAGCGGCGAACGCGAACGCGCCCTGGCCATAGCCAAGAAGGCCATGCGCCTCCTGGAGGGCGAGTCGGAGGGGAAGGACCCGCTGCGCGCCGCCTGGTTCTGGATCCAGCGCTCCCGGCTCGTCCAGGACCTCACCCGCGGCGACGGCTGGCGCGAACTGGCCAACGCCCAGGAGCTGGTGCGCGGACTCCAGCCCTCCGCCGTGCACGCGGAAGTCCTCGCCAATGTCGCCTCCTGGGGCGCCCTGCACCGGCCGGGACCCGAGAGCCTGGCCGCCGCCGACCGGGCCGTGGAGTACGCCCGGCTGGTCGGTGCCGAACGCACCGAACTGCACGCCCGGCTCACCCGGGGCTGGCTCACCGCCGACGCCGGCGGCATCGAGGAGGGCATCGCCGAGATGTACGCGGTCCGCGACCGGGCCGCCGAGCTGGGCTCCGTCGCCATCCAGGGCCGCGCCGCCAACAACCTCCCGTCCACCCTGGAGAGCATGGGCCGCTCCGCGGAGGCGGTGAAGACCGCCCGGGAGGGCGTGGCCTTCAGCCACCAGCGCGGACTCACCGACACGGAGGCATGGGTCCGCACGAACCTGGCCCAGTCCCTCTTCTCGCTGGGCCGCTGGCCGGAGGCGGACACGGTCCTCGACGAGACCATGGAGCTGGCGCGCTCCAACAAGGCGCGCGCCCTGCTCGCCGTGCGCCGCGCTGAACTGGCCCTGGCCAGAGGGGACTTCGACGAGGCCGAGCGCCAGGTGGAGCTGAACCGCGGCTTCCTGGGCACGCATGACCTCCAGCCCCAGCACATCATCACCCCGGTCCGGCTGAAAATGGTCGCCCTGGCCCGGCGCGGGGCGCTGGCCGAGGCGCGCGCCGAGTTCGAGCGGATGGCCACGGGCGGCTTCCCGCTCGGCACCCACCGGTACGCACTGCCGCTGCTCTGTACGGCGGCGGCGATCGAGGCCGAGGCCCGCGGGCTGCCCGGCGCCGAGGCGGGCCGCGCGCAGGTGCTGGCGACGGTCCGCACCCACGCCAAGCGGCTCCCGACGCTGGTGCCCGTCTGGGCGGCGTACGGGCTCCTGCTGGAGGCCGAACTGGCGCGCGCGGAAGGCGGAAAAGGGCCCCGGCCGTGGGCGCGCGCGGTGGCGGCCCTCCACGACCTCGACCGCCCCTACGAACTGGCGCTCGCCCGGCTGCGCTGGGCGGCGGCCCTGCTCGACTCGGGGTGCGACCGCGCCGAGGCGGCGGCGCTGCTCGACCTGGCGCACGCCGCGGCCGGGCGCCTCGGGGCGCGCCCGCTGGCCGAGGAGATCACGCTCCTCGCGACCCGGGCCAGGATCACCCTGGGAGCCGGTCCCGCGCCCGGGGCGGGGCGCCGCCCGGGCGGCGCGTCGGACCGGCTCCGGGCACGGCGCGGCGGCGGCGCGAGCGGGCGCGGGGGCCCGGACACGGCGGTCGACCCGGTCCGCGAGCTCGGGCTCACCCGGCGGGAACAGGACGTGCTGCGGCTGGTCTCGGCGGGCCACAGCAACCGCAGGATCGCCGAGGAGCTGTACATCTCCCCGAAGACGGCCAGCGTCCACGTCTCCAACATCCTGGCCAAACTGGGGGTTTCGGGCCGCACGGAAGCCGCCGCGATCGCCCACCGGCTGCGCCTCTTCCCCGAGACCCCGGTCTGAGGGACCCCGGCCCGAGCGACCCCGGCCTGCGAGACACCGGTCTGCGAGACCCCCGGTTCGAGGAGGGCCTCCGCCCCCTGAAGGGCGCTATTCCGCGTCCGGTGGCGCGTCCGGTGGCGCGTCCGCCGTTCTTATCGTGACCTTTCCGGAGGCCAGGTCTATCGGCCCGCTGCCCGGGTCGTTGTCGTTGACATCCACCCGGCTCAGTTCCAGCCGCTTCTGCTCCTCGTTCGTGTGTTTGCGGCCCGGGGCGAAGAACTCCTCGATCATGTTGAACACAGAATGCCCACCCTCCTGAAACGCACTGCTCGCACCTCGCGGAGTTACGAAACCTCCAGCAGCAGGATCCGGTCGTCCCCGGACCGCGGTGTGCCCCGGTTGTCGGTCTCGCTGGTCACCAGCCACACCCGGTTCCCGCCGGCGGCCACCACCGTACGCAGACGGCCGTACTCCCCTTCGAGGAACGACTGGGGGTCGGCCGAGGATTCCCGGCCCGCCAGAGGAATCCGCCAGAGCCGCTCGCCGCGCAGCCCCGCCATCCAGATCGAGCCCTCCGCGTAGGCGATACCGCTGGGTGACGCCTCACTCGTCGCCCACTGCTCCACCGGGTCGACGTACCCCGCCTTCCCGGCCTTCCCCTCCGCGGTCGGCCAGCCGTAGTTCTTTCCCGGCTCGATGAGATTCAGCTCGTCCCAGGTGTTCTGCCCGAATTCCGCGGCCCACAGCCGCTTCTCGGAATCCCAGGCCAGGCCCTGCACATTGCGGTGCCCGAGCGAATAGACCAGCGAATCCGGCGCCGGATTACCGTGCACCGGCTGGCCGTCCGGCGTCATCCGCAGAATCTTTCCGGCCAGCGATTCCCGGTCCTGGGCGAGCCCGGTGTCCCCGGTCTCGCCGGTGCCCGCGTAGAGCATCTTGTCCGGTCCGAAGGCGATCCGGCCGCCGTTGTGGATGGTGCCCTTGGGAATGCCCCGCAGCACGGTGTCGGGGGCGCCCAACTGCTGCCCGGCGGGCTTCTTCGTGTCGTGGAACATCCGCGCGATGCGGTTGTCCCCCGCGGTGGTGAAGTAGGCGTAGATCAATTGGTCCGACGCGTACGCGGGGGAGACCGCGATCCCCAGCAGACCGCCCTCCCCGGCCGGGGCGACCCCCGGCACCGAGCCCATCACGGTCTTCCCGCCCGTCTCGGCGTCGACCCGTGTGATCGTCCCCTCGTCGCGTGAGGAGACCAGCAGATCGCCGTCCGGCAGCGCCGCGAGCCCCCAGGGCGACGCGAGCCCCTCGGTGACCGTCGACACCACCTTCACCGAGCCCTTCGCGGGGGCGGCGGACGGCGTGGCCGCCGCCTCCCGCGACGCCGACGCCGACGCCGTCGACTCCGAGGAGGGGGTCCGCTCGAAGGCCGGGCCCACCCCCTCGTCGGAGGAGCACCCCGTCGCCAGGAGAAGGGCGGCGGCGGCCCCCACGGCCGTCCCTGCTGAACGCTTCACGGTCCCGGTCCCTTCGACGGCTGCGGCTCTACCTGTTCTTACACCGCGAGCCCCCGCGAAGGTTCCCCAACCCGTGGACCAATGTCGCCGGTCCGGGGCCGGCCAAGGGCCCGCGGAGACTCCCGCGCGGCCCAGCGCGGCCCGTCCGGCCTCCGGCCCCGGCCCGTCACTCCCAGGACGCCCGCACCGGCGGCAGCGCCGCTATCTCGGCCACGTCCCGCTCCGTCAGGGTCAGTTCCGCCGCCCGCGCGTTCTCCACCGCCCACGGCTCCCGCTTCGTCCCCGGCACCGGCACCACGTGCCGCCCCCGCCCCAGCACCCACGCCAGCGCCACCTGCGCGGGCGTCGCCCCGTACCGCCGGGCCACCCGCCGCAGCCCCACCACCAGTGGCTGGTTCGCGGCCATCATCTCCGCCGTGAACCGCGGATGCCGGGCCCGCACGTCGTCCGGCTCGAACCCCTGCCCAGGGGTGAGCGTGCCCGTCAGGAAACCGTTGCCGAGCGGCATCGCCGCCAGGAAGCCGATGCCGCGCGCCTCGCACCACGGCAGCAGCCGCTCCAGCGCCTCCGGCGACCACACCGACAGCTCCGCCTCCACCGCGCTCACCGGGAACACCTGCTGCACGCGCTCCAGCTGCCGGATCGTCGCCGCGTGCAGATCCTCGCCGGGCCCCCGGCGCGGCGTCCGCGCCCCCGCCCCGGCCGCCCGCGCGCCCACCGCGCACAGCCCCAGCGCCCGTACCTTCCCCGCGCCCACCAGCTCCGCCATCGCCCCCCACGTCTCCTCGACGGGTATCTCGGGATCGGCGCGGTGCAGCTGGTAGAGATCGATCACATCGGTCTGGAGCCGCCGCAGCGAGGCGTCACAGGCCCGCCGCACATACTTCGGGTGGCCGTTGGCGACGATGTGCTGATCGCCCACGAGCAGCCCGCACTTGGTGGAGACGAAGGCCTCCGCGCGGCGCCGCCCGAGCACCCGTCCCAGCAGCAGCTCATTGGTGAACGGGCCGTACATGTCGGCGGTGTCGAGCAGGGTCGTACCGGCGTCCAGCGCCGCGTGCACCGTGCGCAGCGAGCGGTATCCGTACTGCTGGGAGGTGGTGTAGGCCCAGTGCATCGGCATGCAGCCGAGCCCGACCGCGCCCACTTCGAGCGACGCCGCACCGATTGTCCTGCGCTCCAACGCCGTACCCCTCCCTCGTGCCGCCCTCAAACTAACCGCATCCACCTGCGGATCCCGCCTTCGGGACCCACCGGCGACCCCCTCGATGATCTTCCCTCGGACCCCTCGGCGGAGTCACCGCAGGACCCGGTGACGGACGCGCCGCCGTACCGGGCGCCGGGGCCGCCGGCGGTGCGTCGCATAGCCTCCTGACCATGACTCCTGACGTATGGCTACCGATTCCGGCCGCTGAGATCGAAGGACTGCCCGAGGGACCGCGGTACGTGCAGTGGGACGGGGAGGACGAGTTCCCCGCCGATCCCGCCGACTGCGCCTTCTACGTCGTGCCGTACATGCGGCCCCCGGAGACCGTCATACGGCCGCTCGCCGCCATGACGTCCGTACGCGTCGTCCAGACGCTCTCCGCCGGCACCGACAACGTGGCGCCCGCACTCGGCGTGCTGCCCGCCGGAGTCAGACTGTGCAACGCCAAGGGGGTCCACGAGGCCAGTACGGCCGAACTCGCCCTCACCCTCACGCTCGCCTCCCTGCGCGGCGTTCCGGGCTACGTACGGGGCCAGGACCGCGAGGAGTGGCGCGCCGGCTTCCGCCCGGCGCTCGCCGACCGGTCCGTGCTGATCGTGGGCTACGGCTCGATCGGCGCCGCCATCGAGGACCGGCTCACTCCGTTCGAGTGCGCGCGGGTGATACGCGTCGCGCGCTCCGCACGCACCACGGAGCGCGGGCAGGTGCACGCGTTCACCGAACTGCCCGCGCTGCTGCCCGAGGCCGATGTGGTGATTCTCTCCACACCGCTCACCGAGGGGACGAAGGGCCTGGTGGGAGCGGAGTTCCTGGCCCGGATGAAGGACGGCGCCCTGCTGGTGAACGTCGCGCGCGGTGCCGTCGTCGACACCAAGGCGCTCCTCGCGGAGCTGGAGAGTGGCCGGATCGAAGCCGCCCTCGACGTGACAGATCCGGAACCGCTGCCCGCGGGACATCCGCTCTGGCATGCTCCGGGTGTCCTCATCAGCCCCCACGTCGGCGGACCCACCTCGGCCTTCCTGCCGCGCGCCAAGCGCCTGCTGGCCGGCCAGCTCACCCGGTTCGCCGCCGGGGACGAACCGCGGAACGTCGTCCTCACGACCGAAGGGCCGACCGGATCGACGGAAGGACCGACCGGATCATCCGCCGCCTGACCACCCGCCGCCGGCCTCACCGCTGGCCTCACCGCCCGCCCCGCCGTCTGCTCCGTCGTCCGGAGCGTGGCCTGCCGCCCCGTCCCGAGCGCCGTCCGGATCCCGCCGCGGACGCGTCCGCGGCGGGCCCGTGCGCCACGGGGCGCGCCGTCGCGCGAGCGGCTCGCAGCCACGCTCCGCACCCGTCCGGGCACCCTCGATACCGACAACTCCGCTGGTCGTCACGGAGAGTAGAAGAACTATGGCCCTGAGTGACGAGTCTGGTGTATCGTCCCGATCTGGGGGTTGCGCCGCGCGTGGGGCGGCGCAGCGGAGTGATCGAAATCCGAGGGGGGCGACGGGCGATGTACGGCCAATGGACGAACGATCCGACGCGGCAGGGGCGTCGGCGGCGACCTCCGGACACCCCGGCGCGCGATCCGCGCCCGTCGGCGGTGCCGGTGACGGAGACGTCTTCCGGAGCGGTCCGGTGAGCGCCGAGGGCGTGCTCGTGCGCGGGCGCCAGGTCTCCGGCGGAGGGACGGGGCTGGTCGCCCAGCTCCTCCTCGCCCTGATCTGCGGCGGATACGCGACCGGTGCGGCGGTGGGCTGGGGATCGGAGAAACTCGCCCTGTTCATGGGCGACTTCGGACTGAGTTTCGCCGCCCTGATCGCCGCGGTCTCCTGCTTCTTCTACGCACGCGGCCACACCAGCCGCTTCCGGCCCGCGTGGCTGCTGTTCTCCTTCTCCTCCGCGATGGCCTCGGCGGGCAACGCGGTCTGGGGGTGGTACGAGGTCATCCTCGAAGAGCCCGTCCCCAGCCCCAGCCTCGCCGATCTCTTCTTCCTCTGCTTCGCGCCACCCGCCATCGTCGGTCTGCTCGTCCTCGCCAAACGGCCGGTCAGCAGGGCCGGCTGGGTCTGCCTCGCGCTGGACGCCTGGCTGATCGGCGGCTCGCTGCTCACGCTCTCCTGGAGTCTCGCCCTCGCCCGGACCGCGCAGTTCCAGGGCGAGAGCGTCACCCAGGCGGCGCTCTCCCTGGCCTACCCGCTGCTGGACATCGTCCTCGTCAGCATGGTGCTGGCCCTGCACTTCCGTAAGGCCGCGGGCAGCCGCTCCGCGGTCAACACCGCGATCGCCGCGCTCGCCCTGACGGTGCTGTGCGACGCCCTGTTCACCTCGCCGCTGCTGCGCGAGACCTACCGCTCGGGACAGCTCCTGGACGCGGGCTGGTTCGCCGGGTCGCTGCTCCTCGCGTACGCGCCCTGGGGCGTCCGGCGCGTCCCCGAGGCCCCGGCCCAGTCCCGGGAGGACCGCCAGGTCCGGCCGGCCGCGCCGATCGCGGGCTCCCTGGCCGCGCTCACGCCGTATCTCGCCGCCGCCGTCTGCACGCTGGGGATCCTGTACAACGTCACGGAGGGCCGCAAGGTCGACCGGGTGGTGGTCCTCACCGGCTGCACGGTCGTGCTCGCCTTGGTCGTGCGGCAGGGCATCATGCTCGTCGACAACATCGCCCTCACCCATGAGCTGGCCCACAAGGAGAGCCACTTCCGCTCCCTGGTCCAGGGGTCCAGCGACGTCATCATGATCGCCGCGCCCTCCGGGATACTCCGCTACGTCAGCCCCGCCGCCACCGGCGTCTACGGGCGCGAGGCCGAGGATCTCGTCGGCGCCGAACTCGCCTCGATCATCCACCCCGACGACCTCGGCCGGGTCGTCCACGAAGTGCGCCGCTTCCTGGCCGCCCCACCCGCCGACGAGCCCACCACCCGCATCGAGTGCCGCTTCCGCTCCGGGGCCGGCGACTGGCTCAACGTGGAGTCCACGGTCAACCGCCACCAGGGCGGGCTGATCTTCAACAGCCGGGACGTCACCGAACGGGTCCGCCTCCAGGCACAGCTCCAGCACAACGCCGAACACGACCCGCTCACCGATCTGCCCAACCGGGCGCTCTTCACGCAGCGGGTCAGGCAGGCCCTCTCCGGCCGCCGTACGACCGATCCCGGCACGGCGGTGCTCTTCATCGACCTCGACGGTTTCAAGGGCGTCAACGACCGCCTGGGGCATCAGGTGGGGGACGAACTCCTGATCCTCGCCGCCCACCGGCTCCAGGACTCCGTCCGCGCGGGCGACACCGCGGCCCGGCTCGGCGGCGACGAGTTCGCCGCCATCGTCCTCGGCGACGGCTCCGGCGACCAGACGGCCCGGGAGTACCAGGTCCACGAGATCGCCGACCGGCTGCGCCTCCGGCTCTCCCAGCCGTACAAGATCGACGGCAACGACGTCCGCGTCGCCGCCTCCATCGGCGTCGCCTTCGCCGAGCCCGGCATAACCCCCACCGACCTCATGCGCAACGCGGACCTCGCCATGTACCGCGCCAAGGCGGGCGGCAAGAACCGTGTCGAGATGTACGCGCCCCAGATGCAGGCCGACGTGGTCCGCAGGGCCGAGCTGGCGGCCAGACTCCGCACCGCGCTGCACGACGGCGAGTTCGCCCTGGTCCACCAGCCCGTGGTGCATCTCACCTCGGGCCGGGTCTCCGCCGTCGCCGCCCAGGCCCGCTGGCGCTCCGCCCAGGGCATCCTCTTCACCCCGGCCGAGTTCCTGCGCGGCGCCGACGACGGCGACCGCACCTCGGAGCTGGGCCGCTGGCTCCTCGAAGAGGCCGTCAAGCAGGCCGCCGAGCGCTCCGACATGGGGTACTCCGCGCCCGTCTCCGTACGGATCCCCGCCCGCAGGCTCCTCGACAAGTCCCTGCCGCTCGGCACCGTGGAAGCCCTGCTGATGCGCCACGGGCTGCCCTCCGGGGCCCTGATGATCGAGCTGTCCGACCACGACCCGCGGGCCTCCCTGGACGATCTGGAGCGCCGCCTCGTCGCGCTGCGCCGCCTCGGCGTGCGGATCGCGCTCGACGGCTTCGGCAGCGGCTACGCGGCGATAAACGCCCTGCGCCGCCTCCCCGTCGACGTGCTGAAACTCGACCGCGGCCTGGTCGAGGGCGTCGTGGAGTCCGGCCGGCTGCACAAGATCACTGCGGGGCTGCTGAGGATCGCCTGCGACCTGGGCCTGCAGTCCGTCGCCGAGGGCGTCGACCTCCCCGAGCAGGTGACCGCCCTGCGCGCCATGGGATGCACCCACGGCCAGGGCATGGCCTTCTCCGGGCCGCTCGACGAGTACCGGCTGCGCCGGGCCCTGGTGGCCGGTTCGTACCCCATGCCGGGCACCAACGCCCTGCCCGTCCTCGCCGGCACCGGCGGCCCCGGGGCCGTACGCCACTCCCGCCAGCCCGTCTCCGACCGGATTCCCCAGCCGTCGATCCGCTCAAATACTGAGACTCCCGTCCCACCCACTTGACAGCCGGGGCGCGCCGGAGGGAGGGTCATTTCCATGCGCACCCGAATTCTCGTACTTGGACAGCGCGTCGGCTGACGCAGAGCCCCCTTCCCGCTCTGCAGACCGCACCCGACGCGCTCCCCTCGCCTGCCTCACGGCACGAGGGGTTTTTTGTTGCACCGGCGCACCACAAAACTCGCAAAAACCCTCAGCTTCGAGAAGAGAATGCCGATGACCGAGCAGGCCACCGGGGCCCACCATCCGCAGCCGCGGGCCCGTAACGGCGGACCGTCCTCCGCCTCAGTCGAGCACGTCACGGGCGCGCAGTCGCTCATCCGCTCTCTTGAAGAGGTGGGCGCCGAGGTCGTATTCGGCATCCCCGGCGGCGCCATCCTCCCGGCGTACGACCCGATGATGGACTCCACCCGCGTCCGGCACGTCCTCGTCCGCCACGAGCAGGGCGCCGGCCACGCCGCGACCGGCTACGCCCAGGCCACCGGCAAGGTCGGCGTCTGCATGGCCACCTCGGGCCCCGGCGCCACCAACCTGGTCACCCCGATCGCCGACGCGCACATGGACTCCGTGCCGCTCGTCGCGATCACCGGCCAGGTCGCGAGCAAGGCCATCGGGACGGACGCCTTCCAGGAGGCGGACATCTGCGGCATCACGATGCCGATCACCAAGCACAACTTCCTCGTCACCAAGGCCGAGGACATCCCGCGGACCATCGCGGAGGCGTTCCACATCGCCTCCACGGGCCGGCCGGGCCCGGTCCTCGTCGACATCGCCAAGGACGCCCTCCAGGCCCGTACGTCCTTCTCCTGGCCGCCCGTCCAGGACCTGCCCGGCTACCGCCCGGTGACCAAGCCGCACGCCAAGCAGATCCGCGAGGCTGCCCGGCTGATCACCCAGGCCGAGCGCCCCGTCCTGTACGTCGGCGGCGGCGTCATCAAGGCCGGCGCCACCGCCGAGCTGAAGGTCCTCGCCGAGCTGACCGGTGCCCCCGTCACCACCACCCTGATGGCGCTGGGCGCCTTCCCCGACAGCCACCCGCTGCACGTGGGGATGCCGGGCATGCACGGTTCGGTCACCGCCGTCACCGCGCTCCAGAAGGCCGACCTGATCGTCGCCCTCGGCGCCCGCTTCGACGACCGCGTCACCGGGAAACTGGACAGCTTCGCGCCGTACGCCAAGATCGTCCACGCGGACATCGACCCCGCCGAGATCGGCAAGAACCGGATCGCGGACGTGCCGATCGTCGGGGACGCCCGCGAGGTCCTCGCCGACCTCGTCCAGGCCGTCCAGGCGGAGCACACGGAAGGCCACGTCGGCGACTATGCGGCGTGGTGGCGCGATCTCAACCGGTGGCGCGAGACCTACCCCCTCGGCTACGAGCAGCCCGGGGGCGGCGCCCTCTCGCCGCAGCAGGTCATCCAGCGCGTCGGGCAGCTGGCCCCCGAGGACACGATCTTCGTCGCGGGCGTCGGCCAGCACCAGATGTGGGCCGCGCAATTCATCGAGTACGAGAAGCCCGCCACCTGGCTGAACTCCGGCGGCGCCGGGACCATGGGGTACGCCGTCCCGGCGGCCATGGGCGCCAAGGCCGGGCAGCCGGACCGTGCCGTCTGGGCGATCGACGGCGACGGCTGCTTCCAGATGACCAACCAGGAACTCACCACCTGCGCGCTCAACAACATCCCGATCAAGGTCGCGATCATCAACAACGGGGCGCTCGGGATGGTCCGCCAGTGGCAGGCCCTCTTCTACAACCAGCGCTACTCCAACACCGTCCTGCACGCGGGCGAGGGCGGCACGGACGGCCCGAGCGGCGGCACCCGCGTCCCGGACTTCGTCAAGCTGTCCGAGGCCATGGGCTGTGTCGCCCTGCGCTGCGAGTCCCCGGACGATCTCGACGCGGTCATCGCCAAGGCCAACGCCATCAACGACCGCCCCGTCGTGGTCGACTTCATCGTCCACGAGGACGCCCAGGTGTGGCCGATGGTCGCCGCCGGCACCTCGAACGACGAGGTCATGGCCGCCCGGGGCATCCGCCCCGACTTCGGCGACAGCGCCGACGACTGAGCCGCGAGAACGAGAGAAGAGACCGACACATGACCAGGCACACGCTCTCCGTTCTGGTGGAGAACACCCCCGGTATCCTCGCCCGGATCGCCGCGCTGTTCTCCCGCCGCGGTTTCAACATCGACTCGCTCGCCGTCGGTGTCACGGAACACCCCGACATCTCCCGCATCACCATCGTGGTCAATGTCGAGGAACTGCCCCTGGAGCAGGTGACGAAGCAGCTCAACAAGCTGGTGAACGTCCTGAAGATCGTCGAACTCGAGCCCGGCGCTGCGATCCAGCGCGAGCTCGTCCTGGTGAAGGTCCGCGCCGACAACGAGACCCGCTCCCAGATCGTCGAGATCGTCCAGCTCTTCCGCGCCAAGACCGTCGACGTGTCACCCGACGCCGTCACGATCGAGGCCACCGGATCGAGTGACAAGCTCGACGCCATGCTCAAGATGCTGGAGCAGTTCGGCGTCAAGGAGCTGGTGCAGTCCGGGACGATCGCCATAGGGCGTGGCGCGCGGTCCATCACGGACCGCAGCCTGCGGGCCCTGGACCGCAGCGCCTAGGGCTTTTCGTCCGGGCCTCCCACGCCCCGAGGGTCCGCCCTCCGGCACGGGAGGTCCCGGACAGGACCCCGACCGGTCCGGTTCGCATGCCGAGACCGGGAGACCGGCTTCGCCCCGCCGCCGTACGGTGGGACGCAAGCTTCGACATTTCACAGAAGTGCACACCAAGGAGAAGACCCAGTGGCCGAGCTGTTCTACGACGACGATGCCGACCTGTCCATCATCCAGAACCGCAAGGTCGCGGTCATCGGTTACGGCAGCCAGGGCCACGCCCACGCGCTGTCGCTCCGTGACTCGGGTGTCGATGTCCGGGTCGGCCTGCACGAGGGCTCCAAGTCCAAGGCCAAGGCCGAGGAGCAGGGCCTGCGCGTGGTGACGCCCGCCGAGGCCGCCGCCGAGGCCGACGTCATCATGATCCTGGTGCCGGACCCGATCCAGGGCCAGGTGTACGAGGAGTCCATCAAGGACCACCTGAAGGACGGCGACGCGCTGTTCTTCGGCCACGGCCTCAACATCCGCTACGGCTTCATCAAGCCGCCGGCCAATGTCGATGTCGCGATGGTCGCCCCCAAGGGCCCGGGCCACCTGGTCCGCCGCCAGTACGAGGAGGGCCGCGGCGTCCCCTGCATCGCCGCCGTCGAGCAGGACTTCTCCGGCGCGGCGTTCGCGCTGGCCCTGTCGTACGCGAAGGGCATCGGCGGCACCCGCGCCGGCGTCATCAAGACGACCTTCACCGAGGAGACCGAGACCGACCTGTTCGGTGAGCAGGCCGTGCTCTGCGGCGGCACCGCCGCGCTGGTCAAGGCGGGCTTCGAGACGCTGACCGAGGCCGGCTACCAGCCGGAGATCGCGTACTTCGAGTGCCTCCACGAGCTGAAGCTGATCGTGGACCTCATGTACGAGGGCGGCCTGGAGAAGATGCGCTGGTCGGTCTCCGAGACCGCCGAGTGGGGCGACTACGTCAGCGGCCCGCGCGTCATCACCGACCAGACCAAGGTCGAGATGAAGAAGATCCTGGCCGAGATCCAGGACGGTACGTTCGCCAAGAACTGGATGGACGAGTACCACGGCGGTCTGAAGAAGTACAACGAGTACAAGAAGGCCGACAGCGACAGCCTGCTGGCCACGACCGGCGCCGAGCTCCGCAAGCTCATGAGCTGGGTCGACGACGAGGACGCGTAACACCGTGCGCGGGCGGCCCCGGGGCGGTTCCTGATCTCCGGTACGACCGGGGAGCAAGGGGCCGGACCGGGGCCGCCCGCGCACCGGCGACGCACGGACGCTGCCGCCGGGCCGCACGTACGAGTGATCCTGTCGCGGGGGCGGAACAGCAGCCGTCGGCAGCATTACACTGCTCAACACATACGCGTCAGGCCCACAGCGTCGTGCGTCTTTCACGCGGTTAGGGCGCGCTCCGCCCTAGGACCCCTCCACCGCATGCGGCCGTCGGGACGGCCGTCCGCAATGGGACTTGTGAGGACTCACGTGAGCTCGAAACCTGTCGTACTCATCGCTGAAGAGCTGTCGCCCGCAACCGTCGACGCGCTCGGTCCGGATTTCGAGATCCGGCACTGCAACGGCGCCGACCGCGCCGAGCTGATCCCGGCCATCGCCGACGTGGACGCGATTCTCGTCCGCTCCGCGACCAAGGTCGACGCCGAGGCCGTCGCCGCGGCGGGCAAGCTGAAGGTCGTCGCCCGCGCCGGGGTGGGCCTCGACAATGTCGACGTCTCCGCCGCCACCAAGGCCGGCGTGATGGTCGTCAACGCGCCGACGTCGAACATCGTCACCGCCGCCGAGCTGGCCTGCGGTCTGCTGGTGGCGACCGCACGCCACATCCCGCAGGCCAACACCGCGCTCAAGAACGGTGAGTGGAAGCGCTCGAAGTACACGGGCGTCGAGCTGAGCGAGAAGACCCTGGGCGTCGTCGGCCTCGGCCGGATCGGCGTGCTCGTCGCCCAGCGCATGTCCGCCTTCGGCATGAAGATCGTCGCGTACGACCCCTACGTGCAGCCGGCCCGCGCCGCGCAGATGGGCGTCAAGCTGCTGACGCTCGACGAGCTGCTGGAGGTGTCGGACTTCATCACCGTGCACCTGCCCAAGACCCCCGAGACGATCGGCCTCATCGGCGACGAGGCGCTGCACAAGGTCAAGCCGTCGGTCCGGATCGTCAACGCCGCGCGCGGCGGGATCGTCGACGAGGCGGCGCTCGCCTCCGCCCTCAAGGAGGGCCGGGTCGCCGGCGCCGGTCTGGACGTGTACGCGAAGGAGCCGTGCACGGACTCCCCGCTCTTCGAGTTCGACCAGGTCGTCTGCACGCCGCATCTCGGCGCCTCCACCGACGAGGCGCAGGAGAAGGCGGGTGTCGCGGTCGCCCGTTCCGTACGGCTCGCGCTCGCCGGTGAGCTGGTCCCCGACGCGGTCAACGTCCAGGGCGGGGTCATCGCCGAGGACGTACGCCCGGGCCTGCCGCTCGCCGAGAAGCTGGGCCGGATCTTCACCGCCCTCGCGGGCGAGGTCGCGGCCCGGCTCGATGTCGAGGTGTACGGCGAGATCACCCAGCACGACGTGAAGGTGCTCGAACTCTCCGCGCTCAAGGGCGTGTTCGAGGATGTCGTCGCGGAGACGGTGTCGTACGTGAACGCGCCGCTGTTCGCGCAGGAGCGCGGCGTCGAGGTCCGCCTCACGACCTCCAGCGAGTCCCCGAACCACCGGAACGTGGTGACGGTGCGCGGCACGCTCGCCGGCGGCGAGGAGGTCTCGGTCTCCGGCACGCTGGCCGGGCCGAAGCACCTGCTGAAGATCGTCGCGATCGGCGAGTACGACGTGGACCTGGCGCTGGCCGAGCACATGATCGTGCTGCGCTACGAGGACCGCCCCGGCGTGGTCGGCACGGTCGGCCAGATCCTCGGCGAGGCCGGGCTGAACATCGCGGGCATGCAGGTCTCGCGGCGGGAGGAGGGCGGCGAGGCGCTGGTCGTCCTCACCGTCGACGACACGGTCCCGCCGGCCGTGCTCACGGAGATCGCCGCGGAGATCGGCGCGGTCTCGGCGCGCTCGGTGAACCTGACGGACTGACCCGGACGTTCATGGCCGAAGGGCCCGGTGGGATCGACGAATCCCACCGGGCCCTTCGGCCGTTTCCGGGCCGCTTCGTTTGGGCACTTCCTCGCGGGCAGATGTGAAAGTTTTATTGCGCAAGTTTTATTGCGCAACTTCTGTTGTGCAACTTTCCTTTCCTATCTACGGTGGGGGCATGCGACCCCAGCACGAGCACGAGCACGAAGACGGGCACGAGTACGGGCAGACGCACGGGCACGAGCCGACGCACGAGCGGATCACCGATCTGTCCCGGCTCAAGGCGTTCACCAACCCGCTGCGCCTCCAGCTCTACCGGGCGTTGTACGCCGCGGGCACCGCGACCGCCTCTCACCTCGCCGAGCAGGTCGACCAGGCGCCGTCGCTGGTCAGTTACCACCTGCGCAAGCTGGCCGAGCACGGCTTCGTGACCGAGGCGAGCGGCCGGAGCGCCGACGGCCGGGAGCGGTGGTGGCAGGTGGCGTCGGAGGAGGGCTGGGGCTTCCGTGACTCGGACTTCGCGGACACGCCCGAAGGGGCCGCCGCCGTCGGCGCGCTGACCCGCGGCATGCTCGATTTCCGCACCGCCCAGTACCGCGCGTATCTGGACCAGACGGCCGCCTGGGGCCCGACGTGGACCGACGCCGCGTTCAGCTCCGAGTGGCTGCTCGACCTGACCCCGGCCGAACTCGCCGAGATGAGCGAGGAACTCCAGGCCCTGTCCCGGCGCTGGCGGGAGCGCGGCCGGGCCGCCGGGGCGGCCGGCGACACCGAGGGCCGCGAGCACGTCTCCGTCCACGTCTACGGCTTTCCGTTCCGGCCCTGACCCGGCCGTTCCCGACCCCCTGGAGCCGGCCATGGCCACCGCAGCGACCGCCCCGCCCGAACCCGCCACCACGCCGGCCCATCGCGACGGCAATGTGCTGCGCTGGCTCGCCGCGCACACCGTTTCCCTCGTCGGCGACAGCGTGTACTTCGTCGCCCTCGGCTGGTCCGCGCAGCAGGCGGCCGGTCCCGCCGAGGTCGGTCTCGTCATGGCCGCGGGGGCAGTGCCGCGGGCGTTGCTCATGCTCGGCGGGGGAGTGCTGGCCGACCGGTTCGACCCCCGCCGGGTCGTGCTCGGCAGCGACGCGCTGCGCTGCCTCCTCATTCTCTCGGTGGCCGCCGGTATCGCGCTGACCGCGCCGGCCCTGTGGATCCTGGTCGCGGTGGCGCTCGTCTTCGGCGCCTTGGACGCGCTGTTCGTACCCGCGATCGGGGCGCTCCCGCCGCGGATCACCAGCCCCGGCCAGCTGGCCCGGGTCACCGGCATGCGCTCCCTGTCGATGCGCCTCAGCCAGATCGCGGGCCCGCCGATCGGCGGTCTGGCCATGGGGCTCGGAGGCACGGCGGCCACCTTCGCCGTCGCCGGCCTGCTCTTCGCGCTCTCCCTGCCGCTCCTGCTGACGGTACGGATACGGCCCCTCGCCGCGCGCGGCCACGCACGGCCGGAACCCGGCACGGTGGGGCAGGACCTCCTCGACGGCCTGCGCTACATCGCCCGCCACCGCCTCATCGGCCCGCTCGTCGCCGTCGGCGCCGTCTGCGAGCTGGGCCTCACCGGCACCCTCAACGTCGGCATGGTGCTCCTCAACGCCGAGCGCGGCTGGGGGGCTTCGGGCTACGGCTGGATCATCGGCAGCTTCGGCGCGGGGGCGGCGGCCGGTGCCACGCTGCTCGCCGTCGCCGGCCGGCTGCCCCGGGCCGGGCTGGTGCTGGCCGGGACGCTCCTCGCGGCCAGTGCGGGCGCGGCCACCGTCGCGCTGGTGCCGGCGCTCTGGACCGCCGCGGCGCTGGCCGCGGTCACCGGACTGAGCGCGGGCGTCTTCGGCGGCCTGAGCAGCACTCTCGTACAGACCGCCGCGGATCCGGCCTTCCTCGGCCGGGTCACCTCCGTCGTCATGCTCACCATGGTCGGCCTCGCGCCGCTCAGCTATCCGCTGGTCGGCGCCGCCATCGGAGCCTGGGGCGCCGCCCCGGTGTTCCTCGGCTGCGGGGCCTTCGCCTGCCTGGGGGTGGCCGTCGTCCTGGCCTGCGAGGCGGTACGGCGCGCCGAACTGCCCCGGCGGGATCCGGACGACAGCCCCTGACCCCTCCGGCCGGTCTTCACGGACCGATCTTTACGACCGATCTTTACGACCGATCTTTACGGACCAGTCCCGGCGCGGGCCCTCGGCGGCGCGGAAGGCGGTCACAGGCGGACCGCCTTCAGCGCCATGTGCAGCAGCAGCCGGTCCTCGCCCTCGGCCAGGTCCAGCCCCGTGAGCTGTTCGATCCGGGAGAGCCGGTAGTAGAGCGTCTGCCGGTGGATACCGAGCGCCGAGGCCGTACGCCCCGCCTGGCCCGCGTGGTCGAGGAAGACCTCGGCGGTGTGCGCCAGTTCGGCGTGGACGGGGTGCAGCAGCTCCACCACCGCCGGGTCGGGTGCCGTGGGCAGCGCGGTCAGCAGCCGGTACGCGCCCAGCGCCGCCCACCGCGCCACCGGGCCGAGCCGGGGCTGGGCCACCGAGGCGCGGGCCGCCGCCACCGCCTCGCGCCACGCCGCCGGCAGCTCCGTCAGTCCCCGGCGCGGGGCGCAGATCCCGGCGCCCGCGGCCGGCCCCGCCGTGGCGCGCAGCCGCGCCGCCGCCGTCAGGACGGCCGCCTCCGCGTCCGGCGAGCGCAGCCGTACGAGGAGGGCCAGCGCCCCGTCGCCGTCCCGCCCCGTACGGGGCGCCTCCGCCGCGCGGTCCGGCGGGCGGAGGGGGAGGGTGCAGAGCGCCGCCGTCCCCGGCACCGCCCGTACCGGCGGCTCCTCGGCGCCCCACGGCGCCACGCAGAGCAGGACGTGCGAGCCGTCCGCGCTGGGGCCCAGCGCCGTGCGCAGCGCGCCCGAGGCCATCTCCCGCTGCCAGCCGGGCTCCGCCGTGAGGACGGCCCGCAGCTCCCTGGCCAGGTCCGTGCCCGCCTTCGCCTCGTCGGCGAGGAGTTCGCCGATCCGGGACGTCACCTCCATGGCCGCCGCGAGCGTGGCCCCGCCCTGCCCCGGGCCCGCGTCGTCGAGCAGCCATACGTAGCCGAGGACCCGCCCCCGGTGGCGTACCGGCAGACAGATGCGGCCCCGGAACACCCCGGCGTCCGGCGCCGCGGGGATCCTGACGGGGCCGGACGCATGGGTGATGCCGAAGTTCTCGAACCAGGCGCGGACCGCGGGCGTCGACCGCCGCGTCAGGATCGAACGCGTCCTGACCGGGTCCATCGCCGTGTCGTCCTCGCTGTCGTGCACCCCGAAGGCGATCAGTCCGAAGTCCCGGTTCTCCAGGGTCGCCGGGACGCCGAGCAGGGCCGAGATCTCGTCGACCAGTTCCTGGTAATCGTCCTTCACCCGGACATTCTCCCACCGCTTTCAGACATCTGTCTGAGATCCGGGCCACGGATGCGTGACAGGTGTCGATGGCAGAGGATCGGGTCGATCCCTAGGTTTCACAGTGGTTCCTCCGCCGTACCGGAACTGGTCATTTCCGTACTGCGACCCAACGGCCGCAGTCCTGCTGCCGCGGCCTCACCGCCGCCCCGTCGTCGCACCTTGCCGCACCGTTCGATCCACCGTGGAGGTCCCTGTGCTGGGTCCCGTGATCCTTGCCGCGTCCCGCAGCGACGTCCTGCGCCGCACCCTTTCGGCCGCCCCCGTCACCAAGCCCGTGGTGAACCGTTTCATCGCCGGCGAGTCCGTCGAGGAGACCACCCCCGTCGTCCGGTCCCTCGCGGAGCAGGGCCTGGAGATCACGCTCGACGTCCTCGGCGAGGACATCACCGACCCCGCCGCGGCGCTGGCCGCCCGGGACGCGTACCTGCGGCTGATCGAGGCCCTCACCCCGCTGGAGCTCGGCGCCCGCGCCGAGATGTCGGTGAAGCTCTCCTCCTTCGGCCAGGCGCTGCCCGGCGGGTACGACCTCGCCCTGAAGAACGTCACCGCCGTCGTCGAGGCCGCCGCCGCCATCGGCACCACGGTCACCCTCGACGCCGAGGACCACACCACCATCGACTCGACGCTCGCCATCCACGCCGAGCTGCGCGAACGCTTCCCGGAGACCGGCGCGGTCGTCCAGTCGTACCTCTTCCGTACGGAGGAGGACTGCCGGGTCCTGTCCGCGGCGGGCTCGCGCGTGCGCCTCGTCAAGGGCGCCTACAAGGAGCCCGCCTCCGTCGCGTACCAGGACAAGGCCGAGGTCGACCGCGCGTACATCCGCTGCCTGCGGATTCTGATGGACGGTTCCGGGTACCCGATGGTCGGCACCCACGACCCGCGCATCGTCACCATCGCGCAGGACCTCGCCCGCCGCGCCGGGCGCAAGCCGGACGAGTACGAGTTCCAGATGCTGTACGGCATCCGGGAGGCCGAGCAGTTCCGGCTGGCCGCGGAGGGACACCGGATGCGGGTCTACATCGCGTACGGAACGGACTGGTACGGCTATTTCATGCGCCGCCTCGCCGAGCGCCCCGCCAACCTCGCGTTCTTCCTGCGTTCACTGGTCAGCCGCGGCTGAACCGGCCCACCCCACCGAAGACCGAGTAGATTTGCAGATGAAGGAGATGCGGTCCCCATGGACGCTGTGACCCAGGTTCCCGCGCCGGTCAACGAGCCGGTGCACGGCTACGCCCCCGGCTCGCCCGAGCTGGCCCGGCTGGAGGTCCGGCTCAAGGAGCTGGCCGAGAACCCCGTCGACCTGCCGATGACCATTGGTGGAGTGAAGCGGATGGGCGGCGGCGAGCGCGTCGACGTCGTCCAGCCGCACAACCACGGGGCCGTCCTGGGGACGTTCGCCGGCGCGACCCGGCAGGACGCCCAGGACGCGGTCGACGCCGCCCTGGCCGCCGCCCCGGCCTGGCGCGCCATGTCGTTCGACGACCGCGCCGCGATCATCCTGCGCGCCGCCGAACTGCTCGCCGGACCGTGGCGCGAGAAGCTCGCCGCCGCGACGATGCTCGGCCAGTCCAAGACCGCCCAGCAGGCCGAGATCGACTGCCCCTGCGAGCTGGTCGACTTCTGGCGCTTCAACGTCAAGTACGCCCGTGACCTGCTCGCCGAGCAGCCGCCCGCCAACTCCCCGGGCGTCTGGAACCGGCTCGACCACCGCCCCCTCGAAGGCTTCGTCTACGCGATCACGCCCTTCAACTTCTCGGCGATCGCCGGCAACCTGCCCACCGCGCCCGCCCTCATGGGCAACGTGGTCGTCTGGAAGCCGTCCCCGACGCAGACCCTCGCCGCGGTGCTGCTCATGGAGCTGCTGGAGGAGGCGGGGCTCCCCAAGGGCGTCATCAACCTCGTGACGGGCGACGGCATCGCCGTCTCCGACGTGGCGCTGACCCACCCCGAGCTGGCCGGCATCCACTTCACCGGCTCGACGAGGACCTTCCAGCACCTGTGGAAGACCGTCGGCGCCAACATCGAGACGTACCGCTCCTACCCGCGGATCGTCGGCGAGACCGGCGGCAAGGACTTCGTCGTCGCCCACCCGAGCGCCGACCGCGCCGTCCTCAAGACGGCGCTGACCCGCGGTTCCTTCGAGTACCAGGGCCAGAAGTGCTCCGCGTCGTCGCGCGCGTACGTCCCCGCGTCGATCTGGCACGACGGCTTCCAGGAGGAGTTCGCGGCCGAGGTCGACGGGATCGCCATGGGCGACGTCACCGACCTGACCAACTTCATCGGCGCCGTCATCGACGAGCGCGCCTTCGCCAAGAACAAGGCCGCCATCGACCGCGCCGCCGCCGACCCGAGCTGCACGATCGTCGCGGGCGGCACGTACGACGACTCCGTCGGCTACTTCGTCCGGCCCACCGTCATCGTCTGCACCGACCCCGGGAACGAGGTCTTCACGACCGAGTACTTCGGCCCGATCCTCGCGGTGCACGTCTACGACGACGCCGACTACGAGGCCGTGCTCGACCAGATGGAGTCCGTCTCGGCGTACGCCCTGACCGGCTCGGTCATCGCGGGCGACCGCGCCGCCGCGGCCCACGCGATGGAGAAGCTGCGCTACGCCGCCGGCAACTTCTACATCAACGACAAGTCGACCGGCGCCGTCGTCGGCCAGCAGCCCTTCGGCGGAGGCCGGGCCTCCGGCACCAACGACAAGGCGGGCGCGCCGCAGAACCTGATGCGCTGGACGCTGACCCGCGCCATCAAGGAGACCCTGGTCCCGCCGACGGACTACCGCTACCCCCACATGGGCTGACGCTCTCGGGTTACCGCGCCCCGTCGCCCCTCGGATTCCGCCCTCGTACCGGTCACCACACCCCTCCGGTACGGGGGCGGCTCCGTGGCCGCCGGTCCCCAGTGACGAAGGCCACCGTCTCAGATAGTAGGAAGTCCGAGTAATCGTGAAGACAGAGCGGCCTCCCTCGCTTAGCTTGGAATGAGCCGAACGTCTCGCTCCATCGAGCGAATGGCGGCCGTTGGCACGCGCCCCCACGCAGGCAACCCCTGCCGCGTTTGCCCCCGCCCCTTCCGGCACCTCGCAGATGCATCACGCGGCCCCGTCGCGTGGTTCAGCTATCTCAAGGAGTCGATCATCATGGCCGAGACGACCGTCCGACGTGTCCGCCGCACGCCCCGCACCCCGCTCACCGGCGAGTCCGAGCGCAAGAACGCCGCCGCCGCCCTCCAGCGCGCTCTCGACCGGAGGGACAACGGCGGCGCCACCGGTCACTGACCGGCGCGCCACCGCGGATACGCCGCGCCGCCCGGCGCGGCGGCCTCAGCGGGTGATCGTGAAGTGGTCCACCCGGTGGCCCGTCTCCGCGAGCGCGGAGACCGTGAGCGCCGGGCGGGGGCCCGCCGTCACCTCCACGGCCAGGAAGGAGAACCCGGTGTAGCGCACGCGCGACCACTCCACGGTCTCCGGGGCCTTCGCACCGCCCTTCGCCCAGTGGTACGAGGGGACGGCCTCCACATCGGCCACCTTGCCCTCGTAACTGTCCGGTACGGGGAAGTCGTACAGCGCCTTGCCCGCGCCGCCCGCCGTCACGTACACGATGCCGTCCCGTACCGAGCTGACGGACTCGCCGACCGGGACCCTGCGCCGCACGGCGCCCCCGCGCAGCGCGTCCGTCCGCTCGTACACGTGGTTGTGGCCGTTGACGACCAGATCGACCCGGTGCTTGTCGAAGAGCGGCACCCACGCGTCGCGCACCCCGCCGTCCGATGCGTGCGCGTTCGTCGTGGAGAAGGCGCAGTGGTGGAAGAAGACCACGACGAAGTCGATGTCGTCGTCCCCGCGCAGCTCACCGAGGCGCCGGTCCAGCCAGCGCGTCTGGGCGCCGTCCGTGTACCCGGTGTTGGCGCGGATCTCGTTCGACACGTCGTTGGCGTCCAGCGCCACCACGCCCACGTTGCCGTACGTGAACGAGTAGACCCCCGGCGCCCCCACCGGGTCGAGGCCGCCGCCCGGCAGCGACCAGCGCGCGTTCTGCCCGCCGTAGCCGTGCGGCGAGTACCAGGCCTCCATGTCGTGGTTGCCGGTGGTCACCATCCACGGCACCCGGGAGGCCACCGACTCCGTCTGCGCGAGGAACTGGTCCCACACCCGCGCGTCGTACGTGTCCGACGGGGACCCCTGCCCGCTGCCGTCCGCGTAGCAGATGTCCCCCGCGTGCAGGTGGAAGGCCGGGTTCTGGCCCAGGATCACCTGGTCGTTGGCGAGCGCGTCGTACGAGACGCCCTGGTCGCCGAAGGCCGTGAAGACGAAGGAACCGGGGTGCGACGGGGCCGTACGGAACGTTCCGACCGTCCCGAGGTTGCGCCCGTCCGCCGGGTCGAAGCCGCTGTGGCCGACACCGTAGTAGTACGTCGTGCCGGGGCGCAGCCGCTCCAGTGAGACATGCAGGTAGTACTGGTCCACGGCGGGCAGCTTCGCCGACAGCGACGGCGTGTGCAGCGGCCGTACCTCGGCCTTGATCTTCCGGCTCAGGTCCCAGGGCTCCGTCCCCACCCGCAGATACGGGTCCTTCACCGGCAGCGGCACCTGCCAGGACACCGACATCATCGTCCTCGGGTCCGCGCCGAAGGCGAGATGGCGGCCGAAGGGGGCGACCAGCGCCCCGTCCACCCGGGCGGCGGCCGACGACGGCAGGAAACCGGGGGCGGTCGCCGTGGCCCCGGCGTTGGCGGCGCTGGCGCCCAGCAGCCCGGCGCCCGCCACGGTGGACGCCACGACGGTCCCGGTGCGCAGCACGCCGCGCCGGGAGATCCGGGACCGCAGGTACTCGTGCTGCTCCGGCATGGTCATACGGGAGGCGAGACGGTCGGGAATCCCGACGCGGGGAGTTTCCATCTGCTGACGGTGACACCGGCCGGTGGCGTATGTCTGTATTTGAGGCATCGAAACGACGACACTTGAGGCGTCGTGACGACGGCGTCAAAGGCGTCCCCCTGATGCCCGGGTGACGTCCGATCCGCGAGGTGTCCACAGAATGGACGCGCCGTGTCAGCCGCTGGGACGCGGAGTAGGGTGCGGACATGTCTCGCAGCCTCAATCTCGCAGTGATCCCCGGTGACGGCATCGGCCAGGAGGTCGTGGCTCAGGGCCTCAAGGTCCTGAGTGCGGTTCTCCCGCAGGATGTGAAGCTGGAGACCAAGGAGTACGACCTCGGCGCGCGCCGCTGGCACCGTACCGGGGAGACCCTCCCGGACACGGAGCTGGAGGCCCTGAAGGGGCACGACGCCATCCTGCTCGGCGCGATCGGCGACCCGTCCGTGCCGTCCGGCGTCCTGGAGCGCGGGCTGCTGCTCAAGCTCCGCTTCGCCTTCGACCACTACGTGAACCTGCGTCCGTCGAAGCTCTTCCCCAACACGGAGACCCCGCTGGCCGGCCGCCCGGACATCGACTTCGTCGTCGTCCGCGAGGGCACCGAGGGCCCGTACACCGGCAACGGCGGCTCGCTGCGCACCGGTACGCCCGCCGAGGTGGCCACCGAGGTGAGCCTCAACACGGCGTACGGCGTCGAGCGGGTCGTCCGCGACGCGTACGAGCGGGCCAATTCCCGTCCCCGCAAGAAGCTGACGCTGGTCCACAAGAACAACGTCCTCGTCTACGCGGGCCACATGTGGAAGAACATCTTCGACCGGGTGGGCCAGGAGTACCCCGAGGTCACCACCGACTATCTGCATGTCGACGCCGCGACGATCTTCTTCGTCACCCAGCCGGAGCGCTTCGACGTGATCGTCACCGACAACCTCTTCGGTGACATCCTCACCGACCTCGCCGCTGCCGTGACCGGCGGCATCGGCCTGGCCGCGTCCGCGAACATCAACCCGGACCGTACGTTCCCGTCCATGTTCGAGCCGGTCCACGGATCGGCCCCGGACATCGCGGGCCAGGGCAAGGCCGACCCCACGGCCACCGTGCTCTCCGTCGCCCTGCTGCTGAGGCACCTCGGCTTCGACGCCGAGGCCGTCCGGATCGAGGAGGCCGTCGCGGCCGACCTCGCCGGGCGGGACGGCACGGCGTCGCGCACCACCGACGAGATCGGCGACGCGCTCGCCGTACGCGTAGCGAGCTGACCCGCGACTGACTTCTCACGCAGCCGCCGGGTCCACCACCCGGCGGCTGCCTCGTGCTGTGCGGCCGCCGGGAACCGACATCAGTTCGCGGATCGCACTCACCCCCATTTCCCGCGCCACCCCGCCCGAGCGATAATCGCTGTGGGCCGCGGCATGCGGGAATGCTCGGACGTCCTATCAGCAGTAGCGGCGTGAGCGCGGTCCGTCACACCCACACGTGAAGGACGAGTATTCATGACCACGCCCACGACCGCGCCCGCCATCGAACTCAAGCCCTCCTCCCACCCGCTGTCCGACGCGGAGCGCGAGGCGCTGCTCGCCGACCCGGGTTTCGGCCGTCACTTCACCGACCACATGGTGACGATCCGCTGGACCGAGGGCAGGGGCTGGCACGACGCGCAGCTCGTCCCGTACGGACCGCTCTCGATCGACCCGGCCAACATGACGCTGCACTACGCGCAGGAGATCTTCGAAGGGCTCAAGGCGTACCGGCTGCCCGACGGCTCGGTCGCCACCTTCCGCCCCGAGGCCAACGCCGCCCGCTTCCAGCGCTCGGCCCGCCGCCTCGCCATGCCGGAGCTGCCCGTCGAGACCTTCATCGCGGCGTGCGACGCGCTGGTCCAGCAGGACAAGGCGTGGGTCCCCGGGCACGGCGGCGAGGAGTCGCTGTACCTGCGCCCGTTCATGTTCGCGACCGAGGTCGGCCTCGGCGTGCGCCCGGCCAACGAGTACCTGTTCATGGTCATCGCCTCGCCCGCCGGCGTGTACTTCCCCGGCGGCGTGAAGCCGGTCTCCGTCTGGCTCTCGGAGAACTACGTCCGCGCCGTCCCCGGCGGCATCGGCGACGCCAAGACGGGCGGCAACTACGCGGCCTCCCTGCTCGCCCAGGCCGAGGCGGCCGAACAGGGCTGCGCCCAGGTGGCCTACCTCGACGCGGTCGAGCACCGCTGGGTCGAGGAACTGGGCGGGATGAACCTGTACTTCGTGTACGGCGACCGCATCGTCACCCCGGAACTCACCGGCTCCCTGCTGGCGGGGATCACCCGGGACTCGCTCCTCACCCTCGCGAGCGACCTCGGCTACACCTCCGAGGCCGGCCGGATCTCCAAGGAGGACTGGCGCCGCGACACCGAGAACGGCACCCTCACGGAGGTCTTCGCCTGCGGTACGGCCGCGGTGATCACCCCGGTCGGCACCGTCAAGTCGGCGGGCGGCGAGTGGACGCAGTCGGGCGGTGAACCCGGCGAGGTCACCATGAAGCTGCGCTCGGCGCTGCTCGACATCCAGCGGGGCATCGCGCCCGACCTCCACGGCTGGATGCACCGCCTCGGCTGACACGCGTTCCGGCCGGGGGACGACCCGGCCGGATGTACGAGGGTCCGCGTCCGTACGGGCGCGGTCCCTCGCGCGTTCCGCCCGGTCCCAGGGCCGCTCGTTCGTATCGTGAGACGGGTCTTTCCGGACGGGCGAGACATGCGAAAATCGGCCCGTGCTCTCGTTCGCCATGATTATCGGCAGCAAGCGCGCCGGTCCGCAGTGACCGCCCCGTACCACCCCGTACGGCGCGGCCATCGTGCCCCAGACCCGCGCGCAGACCTCTCGCACCCGCGAGGGGTTTTTTCGTTTTCCGGCCCCATCCCGGCCGAAAGCGAGCGGCACGCGATGATGGGGGCAAGTGGAGCCAGACCTTCCACTCGACAGGAGCAGGACACCATGACCACAGAGTCCACGGCGGCCGACGACAGTTTCCATGTCTTCGACACGACCCTGCGCGACGGGGCGCAGCGCGAGGGCATCAACCTGACCGTCGCCGACAAGCTGGCCATCGCCCGGTATCTGGACGACTTCGGCGTGGGCTTCATCGAGGGCGGCTGGCCCGGGGCCAACCCGCGCGACACCGAGTTCTTCGCCCGCGCCCAGCAGGAGATCGACTTCCGGCACGCGCAGCTCGTCGCCTTCGGCTCCACCCGCCGCCCCGGAGCGAAAGCCTCCGAGGACCCGCAGGTCAGGGCCCTGGTGGAGTCCGGCGCCCCGGTGGTGACGCTCGTCGCCAAGTCGCACGACCGCCATGTCGAGCTGGCCCTGCGCACCACGCTGGACGAGAACGTCGCGATGGTCCGCGACACCGTCTCCTACCTGCGTGAGCAGGGCCGCCGCGTCTTCGTCGACTGCGAGCACTTCTTCGACGGCTACCGCGCCAACCCCGAGTACGCCAAGTCCGTCGTACGCGCCGCCACCGAGGCCGGCGCCGACGTGGTCGTCCTCTGCGACACCAACGGCGGCATGCTGCCCGCGCAGATCCAGGCCGTCGTCCACACCGTCCTCGCCGACACCGGCGCCCGCCTCGGCATCCACGCCCAGGACGACACCGGCTGCGCCGTCGCCAACACCCTCGCCGCCGTCGACGCGGGCGCCACCCACGTCCAGTGCACGGCCAACGGCTACGGCGAGCGCGTCGGCAACGCCAATCTCTTCCCGGTCGTCGCCGCGCTGGAGCTGAAGTACGACAAGCGGGTCCTGCCCGAGGGGTCGCTCGCCGAGATGACCCGGATCTCGCACGCCATCGCCGAGATCGTCAACCTCGCGCCCTCCACCCACCAGCCGTACGTCGGTGTCTCGGCCTTCGCGCACAAGGGGGGACTCCACGCCTCCGCGATCAAGGTCGACCCCGACCTCTACCAGCACATCGCCCCCGAGCGGGTCGGCAACACCATGCGGATGCTCGTCTCCGACATGGCCGGCCGCGCCTCCGTCGAGCTGAAGGGCAAGGAGCTCGGCATCGACCTCGGCGGCGACCGCGATCTGGTCGGCCGGGTCGTCGGCCGGGTCAAGGAGCAGGAGCTGAAGGGGTACACGTACGAGGCCGCCGACGCCTCCTTCGAGCTGATGCTCCGCGAGGAGGTCGAGGGCCGGCCGCGCCAGTACTTCCGCACGGAGTCCTGGCGCGCGATCGTCGAGGACCGCCCCGACGGCACGCACGCCAACGAGGCGACGGTGAAGCTGTGGGCCAAGGGCGAGCGCATCGTCGCCACCGCCGAGGGCAACGGCCCCGTCAACGCGCTCGACCTGGCCATGCGGGCCGGGCTGGAGCGGATCTACCCGCAGCTCGCCAAGTTGGAGCTGGTGGACTACAAGGTCCGCATCCTGGAGGGCCGGCACGGCACGGAGTCCACCACCCGGGTGCTGATCACCACGAGCGACGGCGCGGGCGAGTGGTCGACGGTGGGCGTCGGCGAGAACGTGATCGCCGCGTCCTGGCAGGCGCTGGAGGACGCGTACACGTACGGGCTGCTGCGCGCCGGGGTCGAGCCGGCCGAGTAGGGGGCGCGCGGGTGGGTGGGGCGCGCAGGGCATACAGGCCTGCGCGCCGGTTCTCGGGGGCGGCCCCGCCCCGCCCGGTCGGCCGCGCGGCGTGCTTCTGCTTTTGCCCCGTCTTTGCCCGTCCGGTATTGCCCCGCTTCGGGTAGCGTCGACGTATGAGGTCGAGGCTGATTTCCATACTGTTCGGGCTGGTTCTCGCTCTGTCGGCCACCGCCTTCGTGGTGGCACCCGGCGCGCGGGCCGCCACCACGGGCCCCGAGACCGTGGCCGAGGCGCTGAAGAAGGGCCCGGTCTATGTGGATGCGGGGGCCAGGGACCAGCTTTCCGCGGCCCAGGCCGATGCCCTGGCGAAGAAGATCAAGGATGCCGACAAGCCGCTGTTCGTGGCGGTCCTCCCGGACACCGCGCAGTTCCCGGCGGCGAGCGTGCTCCGTACCGTACGGACCGACACGGGGGTGACCGGGCTGTACGCCATCCGCCTCGGCGACCGGTTCAACGCCGGCGCCGACCCGTCCGTCCTCTCCCGCCAGGCCGTCTCGAACCTGGTCGCCGGGGTCAAGGCGGGCGGCGCTCCCGTCGACGCCGCGACCCAGCTCTCCGACTTCGTCGACCAGGCCCTGCCGCAGACCCGCGGCCAGGCGCCGGCCTCCTGGGACGGCGGATCGGGCTCGGGCGACGGCGGGGGCAGTTCGTCCGCCGGGCTGATCGTGCTCGGCTCGGTGGTCGTGGTGGGCGGCGCGGGCGCCTACGCCGTGGTGCGCAGGAACCGCCGCAAGCAGCTGGAGCGCGAACAGGCGGCCCTGGACAAGCTGCGGGTCGTCGTGGACGAGGACATCACCGCGTTCGGCGAGGAGCTGGACCGGCTCGACTTCCACCCCGCGGAGGCGGGCGCGGACGACGCGATGCGCGGCGACTACGAGCACTCCCTGGACGCGTACGAGCGGGCGAAGTCGCTGATGGGCTCGGCCCGGCGGCCCGACGACGTCCGCGGGGTGACCCAGGCGCTGGAGGACGGCCGCTTCTCACTGGCCACCCTGGCCGCGCGCCGGACGGGCGCCCCGCTGCCGGAGCGCCGGCTGCCGTGCTTCTTCGACCCGCGCCACGGCCCGTCGGCCAAGGACGCGGAGTGGTCCCCGCCCGCGGGGGTCCGGCGTACGGTCCCGGTCTGCGCGGCGGACGCGGCGCGGCTGGCCGACGGCGAGGACCCGATGACCCGTACGGTCCAGACCGACCAGGGGCCGCGCCCGTACTGGGACGCGGGACCGGCGTACGGCCCGTGGGCCGGCGGTTACTTCGGCGGCGGGCTGCTGCCGGGGCTGCTCGTGGGCACGATGCTCGGTTCGATGATGGCGAGCCCCGCGTACGCCGCGGACTTCGGCGGCGACGGCTCCGGCTTCGCCGGCGGCGACTACTCGGGCGCGGACTTCAACCCGGACGACTTCGGGGGCGGCGGTTTCGGCGGGGGAGGGGACTTCGGAGGCGGCGGCGACTTCGGCGGGGGCGGCGGGTTCGACGGCGGCTTCTGACGAGGGCCGCCGGACCCGCCCCACCTCACCACTTCACCCTGCACCGCACCCTCGGCCTCAGGCGGCCTCGGGGCCCTGCTTGATCGCGGAGATGTCGAAGTTCAGCTTCACCTTGTCGCTGACGAGGACGCCGCCGGTCTCCAGCGCCGCGTTCCAGGACAGGCCCCAGTCGGAGCGCAGGATCGTCGCACTGCCCTCGAAGCCGACGCGCTCGTTGCCGTACACGTCGGTGGCGGAGCCGTGGAACTCCAGGTCGATGGAGAGCGGCCGGGTGACGTCCTTGATCGTCAGGTCGCCGGTGACGCGGTAGGTCTCGGCGTCGATCTGCTCGGCGGCGGTGGAGCGGAAGGCCATCGTCGGGAACGTCTCGGCGTCGAAGAAGTCCGCGCCGCGCAGGTGGCCGTCACGGTCCGGCACGCCCGTGTCGACGCTGGCGATCGAGACGTCGATCGTCGCCGTGGAGTTCGCCGGGTCCGAGCCGTCCAGGTGGAGCGTGCCCTCGTGCTCCGTGAAGGTGCCCCGCACGTTGGTGACCATGGCGTGGCGCACGGTGAAGCTGATGGTGCTGTGCGCGGGGTCGATGGTGTACGCGCCGGTCAGCGCGGCCAGGGCGGGGTCCGCCTCGACGGTGGCGGCCGGGGCGGCGCTGTCGTTCTTGCGGCCGAAGAGAGCCATGATTCCTCCAGGTGCGGTGACGTGAGGCCGTGTTGTTTAACCTTCAACGAGTGTCACCTTAGACCCGTCTCGTTCGAAGTTCAACAACATCGCGAGATTCACACGAATGGGTGAAGAGAATCCTCTGGCGGACGCGCGTAGACATCGGGCAGGATCAGCCCCGCACCGCCGGTACCGCCCGCACCACCTGCTCCACCGCACCGCCTACGCCACGACGTCACGGTTCTCAGCAGGAGGCCATCCCCCCCATGAAAATCCGCTCCGTACTCAGCGCCCTCGCCCTGGTCCTGGGCGCGCTCTTCGCCCCCGGTTTCGGTGTGTTCAGCTCCGCCACCGACGCCCAGGCGGCCACGAAGATCACGCACGCCACGGCGACCTCGATGTTCAACTCGTCCGGCATCGGCTGGGTCTCCAGCGGTGGCTGCTCCAACCGGAACAACGCGAGCTGTACCTCGTTCGACCAGCTCAACCTGGACACGGCTAAGGGGGCGCAGACGCTGAAGAGCGCCACCGGCTGCGCCCTCACCATCACCGGAGGTACGGAGACCGGCCACGCGAGCGGCACGTACTCGCACTGGAACGGCTACAAGCTCGACTTCAGCAGGACCACGTGCGTCACCAACTACATCAAGAACACCTTCGCGTACATCGGGGTGCGCGGTGACGGCGCCCCGCAGTGGAAGTCCGGCTCCGGCAACGTCTACGCGGACGAGGGCAACCACTGGGACGTCACGTACTACAACTGCGGCGGCTGCTGAGGCTCCGCAGGCTTCCGCTCACGGCGGTGCCCCGCTCCCTCCGCCCGTCACCGGGGGAGAGGCGGGGCACCGCCGTGCCGAGAGCGAACGGCCGGGTCAGGAGCCGACCGAGACCGTCCAGCGGCGCGGGTTGCCGTCGTGCGCCGCGCCCGAGACGTCCGGCTGGCCGTCGGCCTGGACGTCGTCGTACGGGAACGCGTACCCGACCGGGTTGTTCTCGTGCACGATCCGGGCGAAGTGGTTGGTCACCGGGTCCCGGTAGTAGTCCGCCGCCGTGAGGCCGTTCGGCGTCTGCGTGTGCGTGAGCAGGGTCGAGCGGTTGAAGGCGGCCCCGAGCCGGGCGAGGAGGCCCTTCTTGTCGTCCGAGTCCGCGGGGTTGTTCGCGAACGGGCCGCTGTTGCAGGTGAAGATGTCCATCGAGGTCGGCTTGGCGAAGGTGTGGCCGCCGTTGAAGGTGAGCGTGTCGCCGCTGACTCGGCCGGTGAAGACGCCCCGGCCGCCCTGGAGGTCGATCGTCAGGTCCGTGGAGCGGTACTTCTCCCAGACCTGGTCGGCGTAGCTCTCGAAGACACCGCCGAACCCTGCCTGGCCGGGCAGGTTCTGCGGCGAGATGACCCGCAGCACCTTCCCGTCGGGGTTGCGCAGGACCAGCTTGTCCCACGGATGTCCGTCCTTCGCCGCCTGCGCGGTGAGCCCGTCGGCGATCCGCTCCAGCGCGCCCTCGGGCAGCGGGGCGACCGTGTGGGTGGCATCGCCCTCCAGGGAGATGCCGATGGGCAGGGCGGTCACCAGGTCGACATAGCTGATGTTGGAGAAGAGCTGGTCCTGGTTGAAGGTGAACTCGCAGAACGACCAGGTGCGGCCGTAGTTGGGGTCCGCCTCGGTCGCGAACGCCGGCTCCACCAGGGCGGGGCCCGGGTTGAGGAAGAAGTCCAGCTTGTCGTCGCGTACGAAGTAGACGCGGGCGCCGAACATCTGGGGCAGCCGCAGCACGACGGGGGCGCCGCCCGCCGGGTTCAGCGGGATCGCGCAGTCGACCGGGAGCGGGGTCTGCGGGGCGCCGGGCGACTCGGGACGGTAGACACCGCCGTCGGCGCGCAGCAGCACCCAGCCGCCCGTGGCCTGGTCGTGGCCGGTCACATAGGCGTTGACCGCGCCGGGCAGCGACTTGTTCTGGAGCGCGAGTTCGCAGGTCTCCGGGGCTGCCGAGGCCTGCGGGCTGAGAGCGCTTCCCCAGACGGGGTAGGTGAGCGCCGTCGCCGCGGCGGCCGTGCCGGTCAGGAACAGTCGGCGGGATATCACGGAAGTACTCCTGATACGTGGGGGTGCACGAGGGCGCGGCGGGTGGGAGGAGGCGCCCAGCGTGGCCCCCCAGCCTCGCGGTGGGTGGGGAACGAGTCAAGAGCTGAGGCTGAGAGCGCTCTCACAAAGCCCGCTCGAACCGACCGGGTGTCACCCGCGCCTACGCGGAAGGCAGTTACCACCCCTACGGCCTCGCTTCCGCCCCGCGCGCTGTGCCTCCGCCTCGCGCGGTCGCGGCGTACGGCGCCCTCGCTCCCGCCCAGCGGCCCCCGCTTCCGCTCCGCGCGGTCGCGGCGTACGGTGCCGTCGCTTCCGCCCCGCGCCTCACTCCCGCCCAGCTCGGTCGCGCCGTACGGCGCCGCTCGCACCGTACGGCGCCGTCGGCTTCCGCCCCGCGGCCCGCGCTTCCGCTCCGCGTGGTCGCGGCGTACGGTGCCGTCGCTTCCGCCCCGCGCCTCGCTTCCGCTCCGCGCGGTCGCACCGTACGGCGCCACTCGCACCGTACGGCGCCGTCGCTGCCGCCCTGCGGCCCGCGCTTCCGCTCCGCGCGGTCGCACCGTACGGCGCCACTCGCTCCCCCTCCAACCGCGGTCCCCGTTGAAAGCCCCCGCCGGCGGTGCTACACCAACGGGCAGCCGGTCCATACCACTTCCGCTCCGGAGGTCTCCCCGTGCCGCAGTCGCCCGCCTGGACGCGCCGTACCGTGCTCACCGCCCTGGCCGCCACCGGCGCGGGCTCCCTCCCGCACGCCGCGGCGCACGCCGCCGGGCCACCCGTCCCCGTCCCCGCCCCCGGCGCCGGGGCTTCCGCCGACCCGTTCGAGGAGCTGCGGGTGCGCTGGGCGGAGCTCTCCCTCGGCTCCGGCTACGACCCCGCCGCCGAGCCGTACGCCTCCCGCCTCGCCGAGACCGGCGAGCTGGCCGCCGGGTTCCGGCGGACGATGGCCCCGGCCGCCGCCTCCCTCTGGCCAGACCGGCCGTACGACCCGCCCGCCAACATCACCCAGAGCTACAGCAGGCTCTGGACCATGACCCGCGCGTACGCCCAGCCGGGCACCGGGCTCACCGGGGACGCCGGGCTCCTCGACGCCGTACGCCAAGGGCTGGACCACCTCGCCGCGACCGTGTACCACCCCGCGACCGCCCCCTACGGCAACTGGTGGGAGTGGCAGATCGGCAGTCCCCGGCTGCTCATGGACATCACCGCCGTCCTGTACGACCGGCTCACCGACGCGCAGCGCACCGCCGGCGCCGCCGCCGTCGACCACTTCATCCCCGACGCCCTGCTCGCCGACTACTCGGGCACCAGCACCGGCGCCAACCGCGTCGACCTCTGCCGCTCCGTCGCCCTGCGCGGCGTCCTCGGCCGGGCGCCCGACCGGATCGCGCTGGCCCGCGACGCGCTCTCGCCCGTCTTCCCGTACGTCACCGAGGGCGACGGGCTCTACGCCGACGGATCGTTCGTGCAGCACACCTGGGTCGCCTACTCCGGAACGTACGGCCAGGTCATGCTGGACGGTCTCGGCCGGCTCCTCACCCTGCTCGCCGGATCGCCCTGGGCCGTCACCGACCCGGCCCGGCAGATCGTCCTCGACAGCGTGGAGCGCGCGTACGCCCCGCTCATCTACGACGGACTGATGATGGACAGCGTCAACGGGCGTGCCGTCAGCCGCGGTTACCTCAGGAGCGACGAGCGGCAGGTGATGCGGAGCGACCACTTCCACGGCCAGGGGGTGATCGCCGCGATCGCGCTGCTCGCGGGCGCGGCGGGCGCCGCCGAGCGCGAGCGCTGGACCGCGCTGCTCAAGGGGTGGATCGAACGGGACACGGTGTCGCCCGTCCTCACCGCCCGCCAGTTCGACGTGGCCGATCTCGCCCGGCTGCGCGCCGTCGCCGCGTCGGACGTGCCCGCCGCCCCCGAACCGACCGGCCACACCCTCTTCGCCGCGATGGACCGGGCCGTGCACCGGCGCCCCGGGTGGGCCGCCAACATCGCCATGGCCTCCGACCGGATCGCCCACTACGAGTGCGGCAACGGCGAGAACCCGCGCGGCTGGCACACCGGCGCCGGGATGCTCCTGTGGTGGTGCGCGGACCAGGGCGGCAACCCATCCACCGACCAGTACACGAACTGGTTCTGGCCCACGGTCGACCCGTACCGGCTGCCCGGTACGACCGTCTCCACCCGGCGGCTCCCGGACCGGGCGGGCGGTGAGTGGGGCGAGCCGAAACCCGTCGTACGGTGGGTCGGCGGCGCGACCGACGGGACGTACGCCGCCGTCGGGCAGCACCTCAAGGGGCTCGGCTCCACGCTCGAAGCCCGCAAGTCCTGGTTCTGTCTCTCGGACACCGTGGTCTGCCTCGGCGCCGGTATCGGCGCGACGGACGGGGTGCCCGTCGAGACGATCGTGGACAACCGCAATCTGGGGGAGCGGGCCGACGCCGTCTTCACGCTCGACCCCGGCGGGCCCCGGCCCCGTTGGGCCCATCTCGCCGGCCACGGCGGCTGGGTCTTCCCCGGGGGCGCGCGGGTACGGACCCTCGCCGAGGCGCGCACCGGCGCGTGGAGCGACATCAACACCACCAGTTCACCTGAACGCCGTACCCGGCACTACCGGAGTCTCTGGCTCGACCACGGCACCGACCCGGTGGCCGCCTCGTACGCCTATCTGCTGCTGCCCGGCGCCTCCCGGCGCGCCGTCACCGCCCGCGCCGCCGACCGGCACTGGCTGGAGATCCTGGCCAACACCGACGCGGCCCAGGCCGTGGCGGTCCGCTCGCTGGGCTGCGTCGCCGCGAACTTCTGGCACCCGGGGACGGCGGGACCGCTCACCGCGAGCGCCCCCGCGAGCGTCCTCGCCGTGGAGCGGGGCCGTACCGTCACCCTGCACATCGCCGAGCCGCCCCGTACGGGGGAACCGCTGGAGATCGTCTGGGACCGGCCGCACCGCCCCGTACGCCGCGTCACGAGCCACGACCCGGCCGTCGAGGTCCTCGCCACGGGCCGTACGGTACGGCTGAGGGTCACCCCGGGAACGGCCTGCTCCACCCACGCCTGCACCATGGAGACGCACTGACCGGCGCACCGTCCGGGGGATCTCCGCCCAGAGGTTCCGCCTGGTGGATCCCTACAACCGGCGGGGGTCGCGCGCTGTCCGGTGCCCCGCAACGGGTCCGGTTTCTGTCCATGCCCACCAGGAATACCGCCGGGAGACTGTGTGGAGTCGACGGCGCGCATTCCTCGGAGGTGTTCGTAGGGTTGGGACATGACCGTAGTGGACGAGACGCCGAGCGAGCCCATCGACGCCCGGGGCCGTGTGGCAGAACTGCACGCGCTGCGTGAGGCGGCCCGCCGGGGCCCCAGCGACCGCGCGACCGAGGCCCAGCGCGCCAAGGGCAAGCTCACCGCCCGCGAGCGCATCGAGCTGCTGCTCGACGAGGGATCGTTCAAGGAGGTCGAGCAGCTCCGCAGGCACCGGGCGACCGGCTTCGGCCTGGAGGCGAAGAAGCCGTACACCGACGGTGTGATCACCGGCTGGGGCACGGTGGAGGGCCGCACGGTCTTCGTCTACGCCCACGACTTCCGGATCTTCGGCGGCGCCCTCGGTGAGGCCCACGCCACCAAGATCCACAAGATCATGGACATGGCCATCTCGGCCGGTGCCCCCCTGGTCTCGCTCAACGACGGCGCGGGCGCCCGCATCCAGGAGGGCGTCTCCGCGCTCGCCGGGTACGGCGGCATCTTCCAGCGCAACACCCGCGCCTCCGGTGTCATCCCGCAGATCAGCGTGATGCTCGGCCCGTGCGCGGGCGGCGCGGCCTACAGCCCCGCGCTCACGGACTTCGTCTTCATGGTCCGCGAGACCTCGCAGATGTTCATCACGGGCCCCGACGTGGTCAAGGCCGTGACCGGCGAGGAGATCACCCAGAACGGCCTGGGCGGCGCGGACGTCCACGCCGAGACCTCGGGCGTCGCGCACTTCGCGTACGACGACGAGGAGACCTGCATCGCCGAGGTCCGCTACCTCCTGTCGATGCTCCCGCAGAACAACCGCGAGAACCCGCCCACGGTCGTCTCCGAGGACCCGGCGGACCGCCGCTCCGACATCCTGCTCGACCTCGTGCCCGCCGACGGCAACCGCCCGTACGACATGCACAAGGTCATCGAGGAACTCGTCGACGACGGCGACTACCTGGAGATCCACGAGCGGTGGGCCCGCAACATCGTCTGCGCGCTGGCCCGGCTCGACGGCCAGGTCATCGGCATCGTCGCCAACCAGCCGCAGTCCCTGGCCGGGGTCCTGGACATCGAGGCATCGGAGAAAGCTGCGCGCTTTGTCCAGATGTGCGACGCTTTTAACATCCCGATCGTCACGTTGCTGGACGTGCCCGGCTTCCTGCCGGGGGTCGACCAGGAACACGGCGGAATCATCCGGCACGGCGCCAAACTGCTCTACGCCTACTGCAACGCGACCGTGCCGAGGATCTCCCTGATCCTGCGCAAGGCGTACGGAGGCGCGTACATCGTCATGGACTCCCAGTCCATCGGGGCGGACCTGACCTATGCCTGGCCCACCAACGAGATCGCGGTGATGGGCGCCGAAGGTGCCGCCAACGTCATCTTCCGCAGGCAGATCGCCGAGGCCGAGGACTCCGAGGCCATGCGCGCACGCATGGTCAAGGAGTACAAGGCCGAGCTGATGCACCCCTACTACGCCGCGGAGCGCGGCCTCGTCGACGACGTCATCGACCCCGCGGAGACCCGTGAGGTCCTCGCGGGCGCGCTCGCGATGCTCCGTACCAAGCACGCGGACCTGCCGTCCCGCAAGCACGGCAACCCCCCGCAGTGACGCGGCGCCCCGCACGCCCCGCCGTCCCTGCCGAGAGCAACGGAGACACGACTCCATGAGTGATGCCACGAACGAGTCCCTGCTGCGCGTAGAGAAGGGCCACGCCGACCCCGAGGAGCTGGCCGCGATCACCGCGATCCTGCTGGCCCGCGCCGCCGCCACGCCCGAGGCCCCGGCGCACCGCGGCCGCTCCACCGCCGGCTGGCGCCGTCTGGAGCGCACCCCCGGCTTCCGCGCCCCGCACAGCTGGCAGGGCTGACCCCCCGCCGCTCGTGAGCGGACATGACGGAGCCCCCGCACTCGGTGAGAGTGCGGGGGCTCCGTCATGCGCCTCCACGGCGTCCACAGCCGTCCGTAAGCCGTCCGTACGTCCATGGAACGGCGGTGCCCGGCGCCGTGAAGGCGCCGGGCGTCCGTGGGTCCGTGCGTCCGTGACTAACGGAGTCGTGCCATGAGGGCGTGTTCGACGAGGGTGATGAGTCCGCTTTTGGCGTCGGCGCGGTGGCGGGCGTCGGTGGTGATGATGGGGGTGTCGGGGCCGATCTGGAGTGCTTCGCGTACTTCGTCGGGGGTGTAGGGCTGGTGTCCGTCGAAGCCGTTGAGGGCGATGACGAAGGGGAGTCCTGAGTTTTCGAAGTAGTCGACGGCGGGGAAGCAGTCGGCGAGGCGGCGGGTGTCGACGAGGACGACGGCGCCGATGGCGCCGCGGACGAGGTCGTCCCACATGAACCAGAAGCGGTCCTGTCCGGGGGTGCCGAAGAGGTAGAGGATGAGGTCTTGGTCGAGGGTGATGCGTCCGAAGTCCATGGCCACGGTGGTGGTGGTCTTGTCTCCGGTGTGGGTGAGGTCGTCGATGCCGGCGGAGGCGCTGGTCATGACGGCTTCGGTACGCAGCGGGTTGATCTCCGAGACGGCGCCCACGAACGTGGTCTTGCCCACGCCGAAGCCGCCCGCCACCACGATCTTCGCGCTGGTGGTCGATCGGGCCGCACCGCCGCTAGAGCTTGCGAAGTCCACTGAGCACCCTTTCGAGCAGTGTCACGTCTGGCTGGCCACCGGTGGCCTCGTCGCCACCGGGCTGATGGATGGCGACAAGGCCCGCCTCCGCCAGGTCGGCAACGAGGATCCGGGCCACGCCGAGGGGGATGGAGAGGAGCGCCGAGACTTCGGCGACCGATTTGATCTCGAAACACAGCTGGCAGATCCGCTGGTGCTCGGGCAACTGCCCCTGCAACTGGGACGGATCAGCCGTCGTACTGACCAGCGCCTCGATGGCGAGCTGGTAACGCGGCCGGGTCCGGCCGCCGGTCATGGCGTACGGGCGCACCAACGGGTTGTGCGCGCCCATGGAAGGCTCGGCTTCCGGTGAACGCCTCGGCTGCACCGGCTGGATGCGGGGCTGCCGGGGCTCGTCGTACTCGTACTGCTGCGGCGGGGGCGGGGGTTGGTACGACTGCCGCTGCGGTGCCCCGCGGCCGCCGCCCTGCCCGCCGTGGCCCTGCCCGCCCTGGTCATGGCTCGGCTCGCCCTGTCCGCCGCCCTGTCCGCTGGGCGTGGAGGGAAAGTTGAACCGGTTCTGGGCATGCTCACCCGGAGACCGGGGGCCACCGTCGTAGTGATGCCCACCTGGGGGTGTAGCCACGTTTCCTCCTCCGAGTGCCGGGGCGCCGGGCCCGATCCTGGCGGACCTGTGAGATCCGCGCCACCGCACCCTAATGGTGCGGCGGCGAACAGCGCACTGTCTGTCAGTTCAGCAGACTTCCCTGGAGCTCCGCACGCAGGTCCGGGGTCAGGACCGTACCCGCACGGTCGACCAGGAGGGCCATCTCGTACCCGACCAGGCCGATGTCGGCCTCGGGGTGGGCGAGCACGGCCAGCGAGGAGCCGTCGGAGATGGACATGAGGAAGAGGAAACCGCGCTCCATCTCGACGACGGTCTGGTTCACGGCCCCGCCCTCGAAGATCCGGGACGCCCCCGCGGTCAGCGAGGTCAGACCCGACGCGACGGCCGCGAGCTGATCGGCGCGGTCGCGCGGGAATCCTTCGGACATGGCGAGCAGGAGTCCGTCGGCGGAGACCACCACCGTGTGGGACACCCCAGGGGTGTTGTCCACAAAGTTGGTGATCAACCAGTTCAGATTCTGCGCCGCCTGGCTCATCGGGCTCACACTAACGCTCCTGGTTGTAGGTACTGCCCGGGCCGCGGCCCGGTCCGTTCTTGTCCGCTCCGGCGTTGCGGCCCCGCTCGACGCCGCGTCGCAGGTTGCTCAGCCTGCCCCGGATGTCCTCCGGGGCGCGGGAGACCTGGGGGCCGTTGTGCGTGGTCTGCTCCGCCGCGCCCTCGACCAGGTTGGCCTTGGGCACCCGGCGCGGCAGACCGGACGAGGTGACACCGCCGGCCTTGGGCTCACGGAGCTTCTCCGCGCGCTGGAACCGCTCGTCGTTGCGCACGCGCCAGTCGTCGGAACCGGCCGTCCCCGCCTGCCCGTTGGTCCGGTTGTCGCCAGGGCCGCCGCTCGGGGTGTTCCCCGCGCCGCGTCCCTTGTCCTGCTCAAGGCTCTGCCGGCTCTGCTCGTCCTGGAAGTTGCCCGGGGTGGTGCTCCGGCCGTTCAGCGCCGTCGACGAGGTCTGTCCGGCCGGCTGTCCTTCGCCCTCACCGGCGGGCTGCCACGACGCCGACGGCTGCGGCTGCTGGGGCTGGCCGCTGCCACGGCGCGGCAGACCCGCGTCCGTCAGTGTGTGACTGGTGCTCGGGGAGGGACCCGGACGGTTCAAGCCTACGTTGTCCCGGGGGTTCTCGGGAGCGCCGAGGCCCGATTCCGGTTCGGCGGGCCGCTCGGCGTCGTACGTACCCGGATAGGCACTCTGATCGGCCCACTCGCCCTGGTGGGGCTGGGGGGTGAACAGATTCTCGTACGTGCCCTCGGCGCCCTGCGCGGCGGGGTACGGGGACTCCGTATACCCCTGCTGCCCCGGGGTCCCCTGCTGCGGGAGAAACGCGTCGGACTGCTGGTACGTGTCGGGCTGCTGGTACCCGTCGGACGGCTGGTACGTACCGGTCTGCTGGTACGTGTCGGGCGCGCGGTACTCCTCGAACCCGCCCGTGGTGAACTCGGCCGTGGGGGTGGAGAAGTCCGCCCCGGGCGCGGGCTGCTGGGGCGCGTATCCCGGCTCGTACCCGGACTCGTACGACGGCTTCGCCTGCGCGTACCCGTCGGTGGACTCCTCGCGGAACTGACCGTCCACCTGGTCCTGGAAGAGCGGCTGCTCGCCCGTGTCGTTCTGCGGGGACGTCCCGAGGGCCGCGCGCCGCTCGTCGCGCTTGAGCGAGCGGTTGACCGGGTCGAGCCGCGCCGACTGCTCCGCGGCCGTCGGCTGCTGCTCGTACCGCGAGTCGTCGAAGCCCAGCTCCGCCGCGGTCAGCATCGGAGCGGTCGGGAAGGCCTGCTCCTCCTCCGGGAGGTTCGGCTGGTCCGGCATGATCTGCGAGACGGTGAAGTCCTCGCCCTGGCCGGGGGCGCCGCCCCCGCCGCCGTGCGTGATCGCGTCCGGCAGCATGACCAGCGACGTCGTGCCCGCCTGCTCGCCCGAGGGGCGGAGCTGGACCCGTACGCCGTGCCGCTCGGCGAGCCGGCCGACCACGAACAGCCCCATGCGCTGGGAGACCGTGGCGTCCACCGTCGGCGGGTTGGCCAGCTTGTGGTTGATGTCGGCGAAGTCCTCGGCGGTGAGACCGATCCCCTTGTCGTGGATCTCGATCATCACCCGGCCGTCGGGCAGCCGGGTCGCCGTGACCCGGACCTTCGTCTGCGGCGAGGAGAACGTGGTGGCGTTCTCCAGCAGCTCCGCGAGCAGGTGTACGAGGTCGGTCACGGCCTGGCCGTGGATCTCCGTCTCCGGGACCCCGGTCAGCTCGATGCGCTCGTACGACTCCACCTCCGAGGAGGCGGCGCGCAGGACGTCCACCAGCGGCACCGGCTGGTTCCAGCGGCGGCCGGGCTCCTCGCCCGCGAGGACGAGCAGGTTCTCGCCGTTGCGGCGCATCCGCGTCGCCAGGTGGTCCAGCTTGAAGAGGTTCTCCAGCTGGTCCGGGTCGCCCTCGTTGTTCTCCAGGTCCGAGATGAGGGTCAGCTGGCCCTCGATCAGCGACTGGTTGCGGCGTGAGAGGTTGGTGAAGATCGCGTTGACGTTGCCGCGGAGCATCGCCTGCTCGGCCGCGAGCCGCACCGCCTCGCGGTGGACCTGGTCGAAGGCGCGGGCGACCTCGCCTATCTCGTCGCGCGAGTCGATCGGGATGGGCTGCACCCGGGTGTCGACCCGGCCGGGCTCGGCCCGCGAGAGCTGGTCGACCAGCATCGGCAGGCGCTGCTCGGCGATCCCGAAGGCGGCCGTGCGCAGCGACAGCATCGACCGGCTCAGCTGCCGCGCCATCATCCCGGCGAGGATGAAGGCGGCCAGCAGGGCGACCAGCACGATCGCGCCGTTGATGATCGCGTTGTTCCTGGCGTTGGTCGCGATCGAGGACGCCTCCGCGACGGCCTTGTCGACCAGCTCCGTCTCGATCGTGTTGTACCCGTCGAACTTGGCGGTGGAGGCCGCCATCCAGGTCTCCGGGGTGACCCCGCGCTCGGCGAGCTGCTCGGGGGAGTCGCCGCTGGCGATCGCGGCCACCATGCCGTCGTAGACGGAGCCGTCCTTGGCGGGCGGCGCCGTGAACTCCTTGCCCGCGGCGGCGGCCTGCTGCTGTGCGGAGGCGATCTCCTTGGCCCCGGCGGCCGCCTGCGCGGTCATGACCTCCTGGAGCCTGACGGCGTCCGACTGCGTGCCGCCGGAGACGTACTCGCCGATGGCGACGTCCTCCAGGTAGGCGTACGAGGAGAACGCGATCGCCTGGCCGGTCTTGACGTCGGCCTTCTGGCTCGGCCTGACCAGCAGGTGCGTGCCGATGGAGCGCTGGAGCGACTCGGCGCCCTTGGCCAGCCCGATGGCGTAGACCGTGCGGCCGTAGCTGGTGATGTTCCCGGTGCCCAGTCCCAGTTCGTTGGAGAGCTGCATGAGCGTGTGCTCCAGCGGCACGTACGCCTCTTCGGTGGCCACGGGACCGCCGTTGCCACCGCTCTTGTCCGGGGTCTCCACGCCTGCGGTGTACGCGGTCTTCCGGATGTTCTCCAGCGTCGGCTCCGAGCTGCGGAAGAGCCCGATCCGGCGTTCGAGGCCCTCGTCGGCGGGCAGGTCCTGCACCGCCAGGTCGAACTTCTTCTTCGCCGCGTCCGTGGCCGCGTAGCTCTCGGTGACGACCTCGGCGTCCCGTTTGTTGGTGAGCAGGGACTGCGCGGTGAGATCGCGCTCGTTGAGCAGCGCGTGTCCGTACTCGGATGCGGCCCGCACGACAAGGGCCGTCTTCTGCGCGTCCTGCGCCTCCTGCCACGTGTCGATCGAGCCCTTGACCTGGAATCCCCCCATGACCAGGCCGACCATGACGGGGACCAGGAGGATCGCGTACAGCCGGGTGGTCACCCGCCAGTTACGCGGGGAGAACGGGCTGGGGCTGCCGGCCGCGGCGGGCGGACCGGTCGTGACGGCAGGCGCCGCTGCGCGCGGCGGCGGGGTGAAGTTGCCCCGCGCCTTCTGCTCCGCGGAGCTCGTCGTGCTTCGCCTCACTCGACCAACAACCTCTCGGCGTCGGCACCTACGCTGTGCCGTGTTTTGTTCAGGGCCGTACTACTCGGGAGTTCTCGAATTCCAGCACGGGGGGCGCCCCCTTTCCAAACAGCGGGAATCAGCCATTCCTTGTGGCACATGCCTCACGTAAAACGGGCATAAAGAGCGAGCCCCGCCAAAAAGCGGGGCTGCCATGAGCGCAGGGGCACCGGGCGAGTGCGCCGGGTGGCCGGAGAGCGCGAAACCTCTGTCGAAATGTTATGAACACAGAGGCGGGCCGTGTCAAAGGACATGGCCCACCTCCGGGTATGCCTACGGCAACTTCCGTAGGGCACCGTCTACTTCAGTCGTGCCATGAGGGCGTGTTCGACGAGGGTGATGAGTCCGCTTTTGGCGTCGGCGCGGTGGCGGGCGTCGGTGGTGATGATGGGGGTGTCGGGGCCGATCTGGAGTGCTTCGCGTACTTCGTCGGGGGTGTAGGGCTGGTGTCCGTCGAAGCCGTTGAGGGCGATGACGAAGGGGAGTCCTGAGTTTTCGAAGTAGTCGACGGCGGGGAAGCAGTCGGCGAGGCGGCGGGTGTCGACGAGGACGACGGCGCCGATGGCGCCGCGGACGAGGTCGTCCCACATGAACCAGAAGCGGTCCTGTCCGGGGGTGCCGAAGAGGTAGAGGATGAGGTCTTGGTCGAGGGTGATGCGTCCGAAGTCCATGGCCACGGTGGTGGTGGTCTTGTCTCCGGTGTGGGTGAGGTCGTCGATGCCGGCGGAGGCGCTGGTCATGACGGCTTCGGTACGCAGCGGGTTGATCTCCGAGACGGCGCCCACGAACGTGGTCTTGCCCACGCCGAAGCCGCCCGCCACCACGATCTTCGCGCTGGTGGTCGATCGGGCCGCACCGCCGCTAGAGCTTGCGAAGTCCACTGAGCACCCTTTCGAGCAGTGTCACATCCGGCGTGCCGCCGGCCTCTCCGTTGCCCGGCTGGTGGATGGCCACCATGCCGGCCTCCGCCAGGTCGGCCACCAGGATGCGGGCGACGCCGAGCGGCATCGTCAGCAGCGCCGACACCTCGGCCACCGACTTGACCTCGCGGCACAGGTGGCAGATCCGCTGGTGCTCGGGGAGCAGGGTGGCGAGATGCGCGGGGTCCGCGGTCGTACTGACCAGCGCCTCGATGGCGAGCTGGTACCGCGGCCGGGTCCGGCCGCCGGTCATGGCGTACGGACGTACCAGCGGCTGATCGCCCTCAGGACCGTACGAGGCGTCGACAGAGACGCCGTACGGATCGTGAGAGGCGGGTGGCGGGGTCATGAATCCTCCGGGCGTGACAGCAAGATGTCTACGTGCCGTCTGACTTGGCCGGTGGGGGGCCGGTTGGGCGGCCTGACGGTAAGTGGCTGGGGAGTTCCTGGAAAGCTCAGTGCAGCAGACTTCCCTGGAGCTCGGCGCGCAGGTCCGGTGTGAGGACCGTACCGGCGCGATCGACCAGGAGGGCCATTTCGTACCCCACCAGACCGATGTCGCACTCGGGGTGGGCGAGGACCGCCAGGGAGGAACCGTCGGAGACGGACATCAGGAAGAGGAAGCCGCGCTCCATCTCCACCACGGTCTGGTTGACCGGGCCGCCTTCGAAGATCCGGGACGCCCCCGCGGTCAGCGAGGTCAGCCCGGATGCCACGGCCGCGAGCTGATCTGCGCGGTCGCGGGGGAAGCCCTCGGACATGGCCAGCAGAAGTCCGTCTGCGGAGACCACCACGGTGTGGGACACCCCAGGGGTGTTGTCCACGAAATTGGTGATCAACCAGTTCAGATTCTGCGCAGCCTGACTCATCGGACTCAACTAACGCTCCTGCTGGTGAGAGGTGCCGAGGTTGAATCCGTTGCTCGCCGGGCCGGTGTTGCCCGCCTGACGACCTTGCTGGATGCCCCGACGGAGATTGGTCAGCCGGCCGCGCACGTCAGCGGGCGCACGGGAGACCTGCGGACCGGCCTGGGTGTTCTGTTCCTGCGCGGTACCGGGCACCAGATTGGCACGCGGCACCCTGCGGGGCAGACCGGAGGTGGTGATGCCGCCGGACTGGGGCTTTTTGGCCCGCTCCGCCTGGCGTACCAGCTCGTCGTTGGGAGAGGTGCGCCAGGAGGAGGTGGCGCCCACGCCGCCCGCGGCTGAACCCCGCGAGTCCGGACTGCCGCTGGAGAAGTTGAAGCCGGCGCCGTTGGTCCCGGAGCCGTGTCCCGCTCCCAGTCCGCCGAGCCCGGGGCGCTGGCTCAGGCCCTGGCCCGGGTTCCGGGAGTCGGAGCCGCCGGTGGCCGGCCGGCCACCGCCGAAGGCGTCGCTGCCGGAGCCGCCGACGTCGTAACCGTTGGTGGTGTAGCCGCCGGAGCCGGTGCCGTTGGTGGTGTAGCCGTTGGCGCCGTTCGTGGCCGCGCCGCCGGTGTCCGTCGTGCCGTTCGGGCCCGAGCCGTTGGCGGGCTCGCGCCGCGGTGCCGGCGGTGTCGGCGACTGCTGGGACGGGCTCTCCTGGCGCTCCGGGTCCGTGGTGCGGGACGACCGGCCGTCGTCCGCTCCGCCGCCCTGCTGACCGCCGCCCTGGGTGGCGTGGAACCAGTTGGTCTCCAGGGTGTCGTACAGCGGCGTACGGCCGTCACCGGGGCCGGAGGCCGGGGGCAGCGCCTCCGGCTGCGGCTGCGGCGGAAGACTCGGCTGGCGGTAGCCGCCCTCGGAGCCGGGCGCCGGGGCCGGCGCGGGCGGGCGCGGCGCGTTGAAGTCCTGCCGCTCGGAGCCGAAGTCCGACGACGGGCGGAAGCCGGAGCCGTCGGTCTGGCCGCCACGCTGCCCGCCGTACTCCGGGGAGTAGCCGGCCGGGGCGTTGAAGTCGGGACGGGGGAACTGGGCCGTGGACGCGGGGTCCTGGCCGGCGCCGAGCGGGCCGCTCTGATCGGGCCGGGGCCCGTCGAAGTCCGGGCGCGGGAACTCGGAGGTCGCGCCGGGGTTCTGCCGCTCACCCGTCGGACGGGCGAACTGGCCGGTGGACTCGTGCTCCTCGTGGCCGCGCGGCGCGTCCAGCGGGGCACGCCCCGACTGCTGGTCGCTGCCCCAGCTGGTGACCGGCGGGCGCTGCGGGCGCTGCGGCTGCGGGTTGCCGCCGGGCAGCTCGGCGCGCGGTCCGCCGGGGGGCGGGAGCTGCCGACCGCGGTCGGGTGCGGGGGCGCCGCCCTGCTGGAAGGCGTTCTGGGCGCGCCCGCTGAAGCCGTTCTGGCCCTGGCCGCCCTGGTTGCCGGGACCGCTCTGGCCGCCGGGCCCGCTCTGGTTGTCCTGGCCGCCCGGACCGCTCTGGCCGAAGACGCCCTGCGGACGGTCCTGGCGCTGCTGGCCCTGGCCGGGGCCACCCTGCCCGCCGCCCTGCGAGGGACCCTGCGACGAGGGGCCGAAGGCGTTCTGCGCGAAGATGTTCGGCTGTCCCGAGCCCTGCCGCTGCGGATCCTGGGCGCCGCCCTGCGATCCGGCCCCCGATCCGTCGCGGGACGGCAGCGCGGCACGCGGCCCCTGGCCGGATCCGACCTGGCCGCGCGGGGCGCCCGCGCCGAGCAGACCACCGGGCGCGGGCGCGCCGCCGGGGCCCGAACCGAGCCCGGGACGGCCGCCGCCGGGAGCGCCGGGGAGCTGGCCGCCGCCCGCGGGCGCCTGGCCGAGCGGACCGCCCTGGCCGGGTGCGCCGGGCCGGCCGGCCGGGCCCTTCTTGCCGCCGTGGGCGACATCGACGGGCAGCATGACCAGCGCGGTCGTACCGCCGGAGTCGGAGGGGCGGAGCTGGATCCTGATGCCGTGGCGCAGCGACAGCCGGCCGACCACGAACAGACCCATGCGGCGCGAGACCGAGACGTCCACGGTGGGCGGCGAGGCCAGCCGCTCGTTGATCGCCGCGAGGTCCTCGGGGGAGAGCCCGATGCCGGTGTCGTGGATCTCCACCAGCACCCGGCCGTCGGGCAGCGCGTGACCGGTGACGCGGACCTTCGTCTGCGGCGAGGAGAACGACGTCGCGTTCTCCAGCAGCTCGGCGAGCAGGTGCACGAGGTCGTTGACGACGCGGCCGGCGACCTCGGTCGTCGGTACGGAGGCCAGCTCGATGCGCTCGTACTGCTCCACCTCGGAGGCGGCGGCACGGAGCACGTCGACCAGCGGTACGGGGCGGGTCCAGCGGCGGCCCGGCTCCTCGCCCGCGAGGACGAGGAGGTTCTCGCCGTTACGGCGCATACGGGTCGCGAGGTGGTCCAGCTTGAACAGCGAGGAGAGCTGGTCAGGGTCGGCCTCGCGGGACTCCAGTTCGGAGATGAGCGAGAGCTGACGCTGGATGAGGCCCTGGCTGCGGCGCGAGAGGTTGGTGAACATCGCGTTGACGTTGCCCCGGAGCAGGGCCTGCTCGGCGGCGAGCCGGACCGCCTCGCGGTGCACGTCGTCGAAGGCCGCGGCGACCTTTCCGATCTCGTCCTTGGAGTGCACACCGACCGACTCGACGGAGGTGTCGACGTCCTGCGGGTCGGAGTCGGAGAGCTGCTTGACCAGCTCGGGCAGCCGGTCCTGGGCGACCCGGGTGGCCGTGTCCTGGAGGCGGCGCAGCGAGCGGATCATGGACCGGGCGACCACGAAGGCGCCGACGAGCGAGACACCGAGGACGACGAGGATCAGCGCGGCGTTGAAGATCGCGTCACGCTGCGACGAGTCGCGCAGCTCGCGGGCCTTGCTCTCCATCTCGCCGAGCAGCGTCGCCTCGATGGTCTTCATCGCGTTGATCCGGGTGGACGCCTGGTCGGTCCAGTCCAGGTACGAGCGGTTGGGCTGGCTCGCGAGGCCGTCGGTCGAGCCGAGCACGCGGTCCGCGTACTTCTCGGACGACTGGATCTCGGGGTTGCCCTGCCCGTTGAGCGGGGCCATCAGCTCTTCGGCGTCGCCGCCCATCGACTCGTACAGGAAGCTGAAGGAGGTGAGGGCGTTCTTCTCCTTCGTCGCCGCGGCCAGACCGTACAGCCGGTCGTTCTCGCCGAGCTTGCCCTTGGTCGAGGGGTCGGCGGGCAGCGCGGCGGCGATGATCGCCCGCTGGATCGACGCGTACTCCTTGGCGGACGAGAACGCGGCGAGCGCGCGGGTCCGCTTGATCATTTCCGGGTTGTTGGTCGCCTGCGCCATGTCCTGCGAGAGGCTCAGCAGCGAGGTGATCAGTCCGTCGTACGCGTCGACGGTCAGCGAGTCCGAACCCGAGCCGAGGTAGGCGTCCTTGCGGATGGTGTTGATCCGGTTGACCTGGGTGGCGATCTGGTTGACGTTCGAGCGGATGCTCTCCAGCGCCTGGTCGCCGTCGGTGTTGCCGATGTCGACCGTGGCGTCGAGGAACGCCTTCTTGGCCCGGTCGGTCTTCTCGCGGCGGTCCTGGACCTTGAAGTCCTTGGGGTTCGCGCCGTTGGTCAGCGGTCCGGCCGACTCGTCACGCTCCGCCTGGAGCGCCTGCGAGAGCGCGGTCGCCTCTTTGGTCATCTTGGTGAGCAGCTGCATGTGTTCGAGCTGCTGCATGTCGTTCAGCGACTCGTTGATACGCAGCCCGCCCAGCGTGGTGGCCGCGACCACCGGCAGGGTCAGCAGCGCCACGAGGCGGGTGCTGATGCGCCAGTTGCGCAGGGCTATTCGGTTCCCCGGGTCGTTCGGCGACTTCGCGTTCGGCACCGTCTGCGGAGGCGGCGGCATAGGAGGCGCGCCGAGGCCGCTCTGTCCCGGACCGGGGCGCCCGCCCCGGCCGCCGCTGTGGTCGCCCGACGGAGCCGGGCCCGGGTTCTGGGTGTGCTGGGGCGAGGAGCCGCGGTCGGAACCGCCGCGGTGCTCCTGCTCCGCCGCAGCGCTGCCATCCCTCTTGTAACGTCCCTGCACTAGCGTCGCAACCTCTGGACCAGGCGTTCCCCCGCTGAACGGCGGAACGGTGTCGGCGTCGTGGGGCGCGGAAACGCACCCCATGGTGGTCGTGAGTGACCGGCGCTGCTCCCCTTCCCCGCCGCCACTCGGCGCTGCGTTGCGCCCCTGCGCGCCGGCACATTCAAACCCGCGGCGGTGGGGGGAATTCCAGCACAGAGCGGGATCTCCAACAAGGGCGGAGGGCGGGGCTGTGACGTGAATGACAGGGCGTGAGCACCGGGTCACCAGCCGTAGAAAGTGTTCACGGAGGAATCGGACTTTCACCCACGAGGTGTCTACGGGTGGGGGGTGTCCCAGTACGGATGATCAGCAGCGGAATGCAACGTTCAGTAGCGCAATGTCCGTTTCCTTGGTCGTCAACTCGCGCCCGGAATGGGGGAAATGCCTGGCAGGTCGTGAGCAAACTCACACCGTGATCGACGATCGATCGCCGCTTCGGCGGGGAATTGGATGTTTAGCCTGACGCTTTACAGGGATGGCCCATCCGACAATCGGCGCTCCGGCGCCCGTAGCCCGACAAGGTCTGACACCACAGATGAGTCCGCAGAATCCGCAGCAGAAGACGATGATCTTCCGCAACACCGCCAACCCCCGGCGTACCACGCTGGCGCACCTCAAGGATGCCGAGGAGCTGGCCCCCGCCGCGCAGCCGGAGCACCCCGTCGCCCTGCCGAACCGTACGGCCAACCCGCGGCGCACGATCCTGATGACCGCCCCGGCCGCCCCGGCCGACGGCGCCGTCGCCGCGGCGCCCACCGCACCGTAGCTCCTGCCGGCCCGTTCCGCCCCGCACGATCAGCCCCCTCGCCCGCCCGTGTGCCACGCCGCGCTCCGTCGGTTGCTCCGCCTCGCGCACGGTAATACGCGGCGCGGACGCCCGGCGTTCACACGCGGTGCCGCACGCGCCGTGCGCCCGCCCGGTCACGGGGAACAGGGGGCTCCCCTCCTCTCGCGTTAGCCTGGGGCGTCAGTCTCCAGACCAGCCAGCAAGTGAAGGGCGACAGCTTCGTGCGCATCGCCAGATTCTCCATCGACGGCAATGTCGCCTTCGGCGCGGTCGAGGGCGACGGCAGCGGTGACACCGCCGGCCTCGTCCTCGACATCATCAGGGGCATTCCGTACACCGACTTCGAGCTCTCCGGCACCAAGGTCCCGCTGAGCAAGGTCCGGCTGCTCCCGCCCGTCCTGCCCAACAAGGTCGTGGCCTTCGGCCGCAACTACGCGGAGCACGCGGCGGAGCTCGGCAACGCGGTCCCCGACGTGCCGTTCGCCTTCTTCAAGCCCACGACCTCCGTGATCGGCTCCGGCGACGCCATCGAGTACCCGTCCTTCTCGAACGAGGTGCACCACGAGGCCGAACTGGCCGTGGTCATCGGGCGGATGTGCCGCGAGGTGCCGCGCGAACGCGTCAAGGACGTCATCTTCGGCTACACCTGCGCCAACGACGTCAGCGCGCGCGACACCCAGAAGAGCGAGAAGCAGTGGGCGCGCGCGAAGGGCTTCGACACCTCGTGCCCGCTCGGCCCCTGGGTGGAGACCGAGCTCGACCCCTCCGACCTCACGATCCAGTGCACCGTCAATGGGGAACAGCGGCAGCTCGGCCGTACGAGCGACATGATCAACTCCGTCGAGGACCTGATCGTCAACATCACCGAGGCCATGACGCTCCTCCCCGGTGACGTCGTCCTCACGGGCACCCCCGCGGGGGTCGGCCCCCTCAGCGTCGGCGACGAGGTCGCCGTCACCATCGAAGGCATCGGCACTCTCACCAACAAGGTGATCAAGCGTGGCTAGCGCACCCGTCCGTGTACGTTTCTGTCCCTCCCCGACCGGCAACCCCCACGTGGGCCTGGTCCGTACCGCCCTCTTCAACTGGGCGTTCGCCCGCCACACCGGCGGCACCCTGGTCCTGCGCATAGAGGACACCGACGCGGCGCGCGACTCCGAGGAGTCGTACGTCCAGCTCCTCGACTCGCTGCGCTGGCTCGGGCTCGACTGGGACGAAGGCCCCGAGAAGGGCGGCCCGCACGCCCCGTACCGCCAGTCGCAGCGGATGGACATCTACCGCGACACGGCGGCCAGGCTGCTGGAGGCGGGCCACGCCTACCACTGCTACTGCACCACGGAGGAGCTGGACGCCCGCCGGGAGGCGGCGCGCGCGGCGGGCCGGCCGTCGGGGTACGACGGCCACTGCCGCGACCTGACCGCCGAGCAGAAGGCGGCGTACGAGGCGGAGGGCCGCACCGCCATCGTCCGCTTCCGGATGCCCGACGAGCCGATCACCTTCACGGACCTGGTCCGCGGCGAGCTGACCTTCACCCCGGAGAACGTCCCGGACTACGGCATCGTCCGCGCCAACGGCGCGCCGCTCTACACGCTCGTCAACCCGGTCGACGACGCGCTGATGGAGATCACCCACGTCCTGCGCGGCGAGGACCTGCTCTCCTCCACGCCGCGCCAGATCGCGCTCTACAAGGCGCTGATGGAACTGGGCCTCGCCCAGCGGATCCCCAGCTTCGGCCACCTTCCGTACGTCATGGGGGAGGGCAACAAGAAGCTCTCCAAGCGCGACCCCCAGGCGTCCCTCAACCTCTACCGCGAGCGCGGCTTCCTCCCGGAGGGGCTGCTCAACTACCTCTCGCTGCTCGGCTGGTCGCTCTCGGCGGACCGGGACCTCTTCTCCATGGACGAGATGGTCGCCGCGTTCGACATCGCGGACGTCAACGCCAACCCGGCCCGCTTCGACCTGAAGAAGGCCGAGGCGATCAACGCGGACCACATCCGGCAGCTCGACGTGAAGGCGTTCGCGGACGCCTGCGCCCCATGGCTGAAGGCCCCGTACGCCCCGTGGGCACCGGAGTCCTTCGACGCGTCGGCCTTCGCGGCGCTGGCCCCGCTGGCCCAGACCCGGGTCACGGTCCTCTCGGACATCACCGCCAACGTCGACTTCCTCTTCCTGGACGAGCCGGTCGAGGACGAGGCGTCGTGGGCGAAGGCCATGAAGCCGGGCGCGGACGCCCTGCTGACCACGGCCCGCGCGAAGCTCGCCGAGGCGGAGTGGGACGCGGAGTCCCTGAAGAACGCGGTCCTCACCGCCGGCGAGGAACACGGCCTCAAGCTCGGCAAGGCCCAGGCCCCGGTCCGCGTGGCCACCACGGGCCGCACGGTCGGCCTCCCGCTCTTCGAGTCCCTGGAACTCCTCGGCCGGGAGCGCACGCTGTCGCGGATCGACAGGGCGCTGGCGAAGCTGACGTAGCCGTTCGGCGAGCCGCACATGAGGGCCCGGCGGCCCGCCCCGTACGCTGTCTCTTATACACATC
>NZ_JBHURV010000015.1:16600-192532 GCF_042673865.1 Streptomyces sp. NPDC056987 | reverse complement strand
GGTTCCGGGGACTCCGGAACGGGCCGCGGCGCCGTATGTACGGGGTGTCCCGCGGGCGGCTGCCCGGACGGGCTGCTCAGACGGTGGTGACGGCCTCGTCGAAGGCGAGGCGGGGGGAGCGCGGGAACCAGGCGTTCTCGCCGGGCTTGCCGATGTTGACGATCATCAGCGGGGTGTGGTCGTCGTCCAGGAACTCCTTCTGGACGCCGGCGGCGTCGAACCCGGTCATCGGGCCCGCGGCGAGCCCGGCGGCGCGGACGCCGACGATGAAGTAGCCGGCCTGGAGCGTGGCGTTCAGCGCGGCCGAGCGCTCGCGGGCCGAGCGGTCGCCGAAGAAGTCCTTGGCCTGGGGGAAGTGCGGGAAGAGCTGGGGCAGCTCCTCGTGGAACTCGTTGTCCGCGGCCAGGATGGCGACGAGCGGGGCGGAGACGGTCTTGTCCCTGTTGCCGTCCGACATCAACGGGGCGAGGCGCTCGCGCGCCTCGGCGGAACGGACCAGGACGACCCGCAGGGGCGACTGGTTCATCGACGTGGGGCCGTACTTCACGAGGTCGTAGATCGCCTGGACCTGCTCCTCGGTCACCGGCTCCGTGGAGAAGGTGTTGGCGGTACGGGCCTCACGGAAGAGCAGGTCCTGGGCGGCCGGGTCGATCACGAGGGACATCTTGGGGAGTACCTTCCGGACGGTTCGATCACGGGGTGATCAGGTGATGGCGGATTCACCGTAGCGCGGGGGTATGTGAATGTTCAACCAAATCTGGGGTGAGTGATCCACCGCACAGACCCGCGAACGTCCCCTCGCCTCCGACTCACCCCTCCTCCGGCTCCTTCCCGGCGAGGGAGGCGTCCAGCCGGGCCCGCGCCCCCTCCAGCCAGTGGCGGCAGACCTTCGCCAGCTCCTCGCCGCGCTCCCACAGGGCCAGCGACTCCTCCAGCGACGTACCGCCCGCCTCCAGCCGGCGCACGACCTCGATCAGCTCGTCGCGCGCCTGCTCGTAGCCCGGCGTGTCCGTCGAGGAGGCCGCCGCCGCGCCGTTGTCCGTGCTCGTCATGTCATCCACCCTAAGTACGCCTCATCCGTACGCCGCATCCGGCGAAGCGCGCGCGTGACCGCGCGCACCGACAACGATTTCCCTCCGCGCCGCCCACTTCGCGGCTCACTCCGCGCCGCTCACTCCGCGACGACCCGCACCGCGAACTCGCCCTCCGCCACCCGGGCCCGCAGCTCCTCGGCCGGGGCGACCTCCCCCGGCGCCCGTACGACCGTCCCGTCGGGCCGCTGGAGCACCGCGTACCCGCGCTCCAGCGTCGCGGCCGGCGACAGCGCCACCACCCGCGCCCGGGTGTGCGACAGCTCCGAGTCCGCCCGGTCCAGAAGATGGCGCAGCACCCGCCGGCCCCGGTCGGCCAGCGCGTCCACCTCGGTGGCGCGCTCCTCCACCATCCGGTGGGGCCGCTCCATCACCGGCCGGGCGAGCGCGTGGGCCAGCCCGCGCTCCTCGCGGTCCAGCAGCCCCCGTACCGTACGCAGCGCCCGGTCGCGCAGACCCAGGACGCGGTCCAGCTCCTCGCCCACGTCCGGCACGGTCCGCTTCGCCGCGTCGGTCGGCGTCGACGCCCGTACGTCGGCCACCAGGTCCAGCAGCGGTGCGTCCGGCTCGTGCCCGATCGCGGAGACCACCGGCGTCCGGCACGCTGCCACCGCCCGGATCAACTGCTCGTCCGAGAACGGCAGCAGGTCCTCCACGCTGCCGCCACCGCGCGCCACGATGATCACGTCCACCTCGGGCAGCGCGTCCAGCTCCTTGACCGCCTGGACGACCTGGGCCACCGCGTTGACCCCCTGCACCGCGGTGTTGCGGACCTCGAAGCGCACCGCGGGCCACCGCCGCCGCGCGTTCTCCAGCACATCGCGCTCGGCCGCCGACGCCCGCCCGCAGACCAGCCCGACGAGCTGGGGCAGGAACGGCAGCGGTTTCTTGCGGTCGGCCGCGAACAGCCCCTCCGCCCCCAGCGACCGCTTCAACTGCTCCAGCCGCACCAGCAGCTCACCGATCCCGACCGGCCGTATCTCCGTGGCCCGCAGCGAGAGCTGTCCGCGCGGCGCGTACCACTCGGGCTTGGCCTGCACCACGACCCGCGCGCCCTCGGAGACGACGTCCGCGATCGCGTCGAACACCTGCCGATAGCACGTGACGCTCACCGAGATGTCGTACGAGGGGTCGCGCAGGGTCAGGAAGACGACCCCCGCGCCGGGCCGGCGCGAGAGCTGGGTGATCTGCCCCTCGACCCAGATGGCGCCGAGGCGGTCGATCCATCCGCCGATGAGCCGCGAGACCTCACCGACGGGCAGCGGAGTGTCCGCGGACGTGTGGAGAGCCATGCCGAGGAGCGTAACGGCCGCCTCTGACATCGCCGCCCCGATTCATTTCGCCGAGCGTCCCCGTTGCACCAGCAGCACCACGAGCCCCACGGCCAGCCAGATCGCGCCCACCACCTGAGCCGTCCCCGCCGCCTCCGCGATCACCGCGACGAGGATCGCCGCCCCGATCACCGGCAGCACCAGATGCGCGAACCAGCGCGGCGGCCCCTCCGCGCGCCGTACCACGAACCACCCCACCACGGACGCGTGCAGCAGGACGAACGCCGTCAGCGCCCCGACATCCACCACCGAGACGAGATGGTCCAGGCCGTCCGGGCGCCGCGCCGCCCACACGGCGGCCACGAGCGTCACCACCGCGGCCAGCAGCAGCGCCACCCGGGGCACCCCCGCGCTCGTACGGGACAGCGCGCGCGGCAGCCGGCGCTCGCGGCCCATCGCGAAGAGCAGCCGGCCGGCCGCCGCCTGCCCGGCCAGCGCCGCGAACGCCGCGCCGATCGCCTTGCTCACCGCCACCAGATCGTGCAGCCAGGTGCCGACCGCCGTGTCCACCGCGTCGTAGAACGCCGACCCCTGCTTCGCCGGATCGGCCGCCAGCTCCGCCGAGGTCACCGGCTCCAACAGCGCCACCAGGTACGTCTGCGCGATGAACAGCACGCCGGCCAGCACCAGACAGAACAGCACAGCGCGCGCCACCTGCCGCGAACCACCCGTCACCTCCTCGGCGAACGAGGCGATCGCGTCGAAGCCGAGGTACGAGAGCACCGCGACCGACACCGCGCCGAGCACCGCCGCCAGGGAGAAGCCCGTATCGCCGGTGAAGGGTGAGAGCCAGCCGCGCGTCGCCCCGTCCCGCACCAGCACCACCACGGCCGACACGACGAAGACCAGCAGGACCACCAGCTCCATCGCCAGCACCGCGAAGCCGACCCGGGCCGCCGCGCGTACCCCCCAGAGGTTGAGCAGCGTCGTGACGACCACGGCGATCGCCGTCCACACCCACCGGTCCACGGAGGGCACCAGTGCCTCCATGGCGATGCCCGCGAAGAGGTACGCCACCGCGGGGATCAGCAGATAGTCGAGCATCGCCATCCACCCGGCGATGAAGCCGGGCCCCTCGCCGAGCCCCTTGCGCGCGTACGCGAAGACCGACCCGGCCTGCGGTGCGACCCGCACCATCTGGGCGTAGCTGAACGCCGTGAACGCCATCGCGACGGTCGCCACCACGTAGACCAGCGCCACGGCACCGTGCGACCTGGCGTCGAGGGTGCCGAAGACGCCGACGGGGGCCATGGGGGCGATGAAGAGCAGCCCGTACACGACGAGATCCCGGAAGCCCAGCGTCCGCCGCAGCCCCTCACCACCGGACGTCGCGCCCTCACCACCCGGCATCGCGTCAGCCCCGCCCGCCCCGTTCGCCCCGCCCGCTTCGCTCGCGTCCGCCCCGCTCCCGTCTGATCCCCTGCCGGCCACCGGGTCCCTCCCTCGATCGCGTAGCGACCAGTGTCGTGCAGAGGGACGGCGTTCCGCCTCTTGTGCACGGCCTTACGATGGGACGCATGACTGCAACGTCCCGCCCGTCGCCCGCCGCCACCCCCAGTGGAGACGCCGCGCGCCGCGCCGGCAAACGCGTCCTCCTCGCCGCTCCCCGCGGCTACTGCGCGGGTGTCGACCGTGCCGTGATCGCCGTCGAGAAGGCCCTGGAGCAGTACGGGGCGCCGATCTACGTCCGGCACGAGATCGTCCACAACAAATACGTCGTCAAGACCCTGGAGAACAAGGGCGCCATCTTCGTCGACAGGACGGCGGAGGTCCCCGAGGGATCCATCGTCATGTTCTCGGCGCACGGTGTCGCCCCCGTCGTCCACGAGGAGGCGGCCGAACGCAGGCTCGCCACCATCGACGCCACCTGCCCCCTGGTCACCAAGGTCCACAAGGAAGCCGTCCGCTTCGCCGACGAGGACTACGACATCCTCCTCATCGGCCACGAGGGCCACGAAGAGGTCATCGGCACCTCGGGCGAGGCCCCGGACCACATCACGCTGGTCGACGGCCCGGAGGACGTCGCGAACGTCGAGGTCCGCGACGAGTCGAAGGTCGTCTGGCTCTCCCAGACCACGCTCTCCGTGGACGAGACGATGGAGACGGTCGACGCCCTCAAGGAGAAGTTCCCGCTGATGATCGCGCCGCCGAGCGACGACATCTGCTACGCCACCCAGAACCGGCAGACCGCGGTCAAGCAGATGGGCGCCGACGCGGACCTGGTCATCGTCGTCGGGTCCAAGAACTCCTCCAACTCGGTACGGCTGGTCGAGGTCGCCCTCGGCGCCGGTGCCCGCGCCTCCCACCTGGTCGACGAGGCCGCCGAGATCGACGAGGCATGGCTCGACGGCGTCTCCACGGTCGGTGTCACCTCGGGGGCCTCCGTCCCGGAGATCCTGGTCGACGGCGTCCTGGAGTGGCTCTCGGAGCGCGGCTTCGAGGACGTCGAGATCGTCAAGGCGGCCGAGGAGTCCATCACCTTCTCGCTCCCGAAGGAACTGCGCAGGGACCTGCGGGCCGAGGCGGCGGCGCTCTCGGAGCGCTGAGGACGAGCCGTTCGGCCCCGGGGCCTGTCGCTGTCAGCATCAGCCCGTAACGTTGTGTCCATGAACGTCTTCGGAGTGGACATCGGCGGCTCGGGAATCAAGGGCGCGCCCGTGGACCTGGAGCGCGGCGACCTGGTCGAGCCCCGCTACAAAGTACTCACGCCGCACCCGGCGACGCCCGAGAGCGTCGCCGACGGTGTGGTGGAGGTCGTCCGGCATTTCGGCTGGTCCGGGCCGGTCGGCATCACTTTCCCCGGGGTGGTGACGGGCTCGGTGATCCGCACGGCCGCCAATGTCGACAAGAAGTGGATCGACGTCGACGCGGGCCAGGTCCTCGGCGACCGGCTGAACCTGAGGGCCACCGTCCTGAACGACGCCGACGCGGCGGGCGTCGCGGAGATGGCCTTCGGGGCGGGCCGCGGCCGCAAGGGCACGGTCTTCCTGCTGACCTTCGGCACGGGCATCGGCAGCGCGCTCTTCATCGACGGCCGTCTGGTGCCCAACACCGAGCTGGGCCACCTGGAGCTGGACGGCCACGACGCGGAGAAGCGCGCGTCCACGAAGGCCAAGGACGACGAGGAGCTGGGCTGGCACCACTGGGCGCACCGGGTCCAGAAGTATCTGGCCCATGTGGAGATGCTGTTCTCGCCGGAGCTGTTCATCATCGGCGGCGGGGTGAGCCGCAAGGCCGACAAGTTCATCCCGCTGATCGAGGGGATCAGAGCCGAGATCGTTCCGGCGGAGCTGCAGAACAACGCGGGGATCGTCGGCGCGGCGATGTCGGCGGCGGGCCGCTGACGAGCGCCGGGCGGGCCCGCCACCCGCTGACCGGCTCCGCTACCCCCGCGGCCCCTGCCGCACCGCCCGGCTCGCGGTGACGCCGCTCCGCGGGGCGGGTGTCCGGCCGGTCCGGGCGGGCGCCGGCCGCCCCCGGGGCCCGGCGCCCACCCGGGTGGCGGCCCGGGTGGCGGCCAGGTCCCTGGCGAGCTGCCGCCGCCCCATCTCGCGCACCTTCCGTACGGTGGCGATGAGCCCGGCGACGAGCGTGCCCCCGTACAGCCAGCCCGCGTGGACGGCCAGCGTGGTGACGAGCGCCATGACATGCCCGCCGAAGCCCCCGGCGCCGCCGGAGATCGGCAGCGCGCCGACCGCGAAGGCGATCGGCGCGATGATCGGCGCGGTGACCAGGTCCGCGGGGCGCACCCACAGCGCGGTCACGGCGCTGACCGGCAGGAACAGCACTCCGTAGACCACGGGCTCGGCGCCGAAGAGCAGCGCGTCGAGGAAGGCGAAGAAGAGCATCGAGGCCGTGGCGAAGAGCCCGGCACCCAGTCCGGTCAGCCGAGGATTGGGCAGCGCGCGCAGCCGCCGCACGACGGGCGGCACCCGCCGCCTGTGCACCGCCGGGTGGCGCCGCGGCCGGTGCCGCCGCTGGGCCTGGTGAGGTGTCCTCCGCTGCTGCTCCACCGGACCAACGTAGGTGGCGAAGACGGACGAACCGGGGAACCGGGGGCGGGACACGCCCTCCGGGTGCCAGCGGAGGTGAGTTCGAGCGGTACGGCACCGTACGCCCCCGGAAGGGGCGCCGGTACGGAGTCCACGGCCCCGCACCCGTCGCCGCGCGCCGCGGCGCGCCCGTAAACTGGGGGATCGGGCCCGCCCGGCCCGCTGCCCGGGCCGACAGGCCCCCAGCCAGTCCTCGGCCGCCGGCCGGTCCTCACTCCAGGAAGTCGCCAACGTGTCGCTCACGATCGGAATCGTCGGTCTGCCGAATGTCGGCAAGTCGACCCTGTTCAACGCCCTGACCAAGAACGACGTGCTGGCGGCCAACTACCCGTTCGCCACCATCGAGCCCAACGTCGGCGTGGTCGGCGTACCGGACCCCCGCCTGGACAAGCTCGCGGAGATCTTCGGCTCGCAGAAGATCCTCCCGGCCACGGTCGACTTCGTCGACATCGCGGGCATCGTGCGGGGCGCCTCCGAGGGGGAGGGACTGGGCAACAAGTTCCTGGCGAACATCCGTGAGTCGGACGCGATCTGCCAGGTCATCCGGGCCTTCAAGGACGAGAACGTGGTCCACGTCGACGGCAAGGTCTCGCCCAAGAACGACATCGAGACGATCAACACCGAGCTGATCCTCGCCGACCTCCAGACGATCGAGAAGGTCCTCCCGCGCCTCCAGCGCGAGTCGCGCATCAAGAAGGAGGTCCTGGGCCAGGTCAAGGCGATCGAGGAGGCCCAGGCCATCCTGGAGACCGGCGAGACGCTCTTCTCGGCGGGCATCGTCCAGGGCACCGAGAAGTCCGAGCCCCTGCGCGAACTGCATCTGCTGACGACCAAGCCCTTCCTCTACGTCTTCAACGTGGACGAGGAGGAGCTGACGGACGACACCTTCAAGGACGAGCAGCGCGCCCTGGTCGCCCCCGCCGAGGCGATCTTCCTCAACGCCAAGCTGGAGTCCGACCTCGCGGAACTGGACGACGACGAGGCCCTCGAACTCCTCCAGTCGGTAGGCCAGGAAGAACCGGGCCTGGCCACCCTCGCCCACGTAGGCTTCCGCACCCTGGGCCTCCAGACCTACCTGACGGCGGGCCCCAAGGAATCCCGCGCCTGGACGATCAAACAGGGCGCCACGGCCCCCGAGGCGGCCGGCGTGATCCACACCGACTTCCAGAAGGGCTTCATCAAGGCCGAGGTCATCTCCTTCGCCGACCTGGTGGACACCGGCTCGGTCGCGGACGCCCGCGCGGCGGGCAAGGCGCGCATGGAGGGCAAGGAGTACGTGATGCAGGACGGCGACGTGGTGGAGTTCCGCTTCAATGTGTAATCGAGTGATTACTGAACGTTGATGCACTTCGTTTGACGTGCAGAGTAGGGGTCGAGCTCTCTCTTGAGCTCGACCCCTGTCGTCTCCGCACTGGCCCTAGCTGTGCCAGATTGACGGCTGAGCGCCGTACTTCTCGATGATGCGATGCATGTCAGCTCGCTTACGGTCCCAGAGCGTCTCGTGCGGATTGCGTGCTGAGTCAAGGCGAGATGGAACATCAGCCGCCGGGAGCTTCCATCGCTGGCCTCTTCGCTGGAAGACCTGATGCCGCGAGCAAGAGCCTCGCCAATCGTCCACAACCGCAGGGCTGTTGCCGGCCCCACGGTTTAGCCTTCGATCATGCGGCCGCCACTTGAACACGAGCTGCGTGAAGCGCTCGTACGTAACTTGGAGTTGATCGAGCCGGGCCTCCGGCCGGTTCAACTCAAGGAGTACCCCCTGCCCAATGCTCACGGCACCAAGGGCAGCATCGATATTTTGGCTCGAGACCGTCACCAGATGTGGGTGGTCGTCGAGCTGAAGCGGTCGCGGTCCAGCGCTCGGCAGGCCCTGCATGAAGTGAACAAGTACGCCGAGCTTCTCTGCCGGGAGAAGAACCTCGCCCCTGACCGTATCCGAGCTGTGATCGTGGCAATGCCAGATGACTGGGAGGAGTTGCTGACGGCCGTCAGCAACGCAGCGCGAGACTGGAGCCATGACCTTCGTGGCTACCGGCTCCTCCTGGATGATGGTGGTCATCCCATCGCTGCAGAGCGGGTGCAACTGCTGCCGCGCGCCTTCGAGCCTCGCATCACCCCCATTCACAACCTGTTCTTCTTCAAAACAGAGGAACAGCGGTTGCACGGCTGGAATCTCATCAGCAAGGTTGCCGCCGATCTCGGAGCGCTGGATCTACTGGCGGCGGACTTCGATCGCGTGGCGCAGAAGCAATGGATCCCTGCCCTGTTCGGCCTCTACCTGGCGGTAGGTCGCGTCGATGAGGCACGCGCATCGGTGGACCTTCTGAGCGGTTATGACGGTCCAGAACCGTTCGCCGCCGAGCATCCTGCTGAGTATTTGGCCCTCTGCGCGATCTGTAACCTCCTAGCGCGCAGCGAGATACGGGGCATGAACATGGAAGGAGCTCGGCCGGGGTTGCTGACCAACCTTGCTGACGATCCCAACTGGGCCATTCAAGGATTCCGAGGCACTGGAGCTTTCGATGACACAGCGGCTTTTGAAGACCGAGACCTATTTCGGTTTCTCTCAGGGGATGATCGAGGTGACGGTCAGGTCCTCTACACGGGGTCGGCGAGCCCGCGGGTAGCAAGCCGCTGGCAAGGGTTCCGGAGAGAGAGCCGACAGAGTTTGGCCGGCAACCCGGTGTGGGAGTCGCTGGTTGCCGGTTGGCTTGATGAGACGAGCGAGAAGGTCGGTTACGGGGATATTGGTCTGCACATCTACAACCCCTGCAACCTCCTGCAAGCGATCACCCATGGATGGCCAAGCCGATTGGAGGAGTTCCTGCCCATGGTCATGGGAGAAGCTGTATCCGATGAGGGGCAGCACAGCTCAGTGCGGGGCGCCTTGTGCTGGAACGGTCGAGGCATGTCCCTCCCTGAAGCGGTGCGGCTCGTCTATCGGGACTCTCTATTCCTGATGAGTAACATGTACGGCGGGACCATGTGGGGGCGGGACCAAGAGCTGCTGGAACTTCTCGGGCTTCAATACGTGCTCTTGGAGAAGATCGGCCCAGGCCAAGCCGAGACATCTGCAGTCGATGAGCGTCGTGTATGGGTGCGACACGAGCAGGGCGCTCGTGCCTACTCCTCACTCGCGAACCCGTCCACATACGCACAGGCGTGTGCGGACATAGCGGCGAACGGAGAGATTATCTCCGTCACGCAGTACCTCAACAAGCATTCCCGTGAGGTAGAGCTGGTAGCCAGGGAGTATCGCGCCTTCATCCATGTTGATTAGCTCCGCCGGAAAACGAGTCAGCTTCTAGCCTTCCTCTCCGGCGGGCACGGCTGTCGACGTTCCTGCCGTTAAATCAGCGAACGCGGCGCTCGACCGCCGCAAGCGGGGTGCACCGAAGTGGTGATTCACTGGTTGGCACATGCCAGCGCGTCCCAGTGCTTCGAATGTTTGCGACAGCGAGTTCAGCGGTGTGTTGGAAGCGGGACACCAAGACCTGTGCGCATCGAAGGAATCCATCCCTGATGATCCGGGCTAGCGGCCCAGGCGGAGAGCGCTTCAGGGAAGTACCTGTCCTCCAGAACCGAGGCAAGAGGTGTTCCCGCCAGACTTTCCAAAGTGCGGAGAACCTCCGGGAAGTCTGCCCGGTGTAGACGTACAGCTGTGCGCCTGGCGGCGTCGATCTTTCTGAGCTGCACCTGGTCGTGCCATCGGATGAGACCGGAGATGAACATCTCGCAGGCATCCGCGCGGCCCTTCCGCAGTTCTTCGCGGTTTAGCCCAAAGACCTCGATGCTGTGCTTACCCTTGGGCGTAAGGCATTTTAGCTTGCCCGTCCTCGGTAGTAGCTTCAGATGATCCGCAGGGTCGTCCACAGTCGGGTCGATGAGTAGGCAAGCGCCTGTTTCGGGGTCACAGGGAAACAGGTGGCGTTTCTCGTTGCTGTTGCAGTGAGAGCAGGCCAGCAGATGGTTGTCCCAGCAAAAGGTCCGAAGTGGGGTACGAGCCTTCGGCTCGAAGTGGTCGATGTCGGTTCCCTGGTTATCCAGGCAGTACATGCAACGGATGCGACCGGGGGCCATCTGCTCCAGCAGACTTTTGATGTGTCTTCTGGCAGCTCGCGCACCCTTCCACTGTGCATCGGCTGCGTTGCTTGTGGCTCCTGCGTCCTGGATCTTCTTTGTGCGGGAGTCGCAAAGCTTGGTCATCGCGTCAGTGGCAGGCAGGCGTTGGACGGGGATCATTCGTCACCTGCGAGGTGCGCCGCCATCTCATAGATCCGTGCGGTGCGGGAACTCGACAGCTTGGCTGCTAGGTCCTTGTACTCCGCGACTTCGTCGGCATTTGCTTCCTCATCGAAGACCTTCTCTTCGAGATGCACGAGCCTCTTTCGCAGGTTGTCTGCGTGCTCGGAGTACGGGGTCTCTAGGCCAAAAAGCTCGGAGAGCACGGCATCTTCGCCGCTTCCGTACACGATCCGCTGGTACAGGTCCGGTGCTACGACCTCAGGTGCACGCTGTTCCTCAGGTCCCGGCAGCCGAATTAGTCCACCTGGATCGGCGGCCTGGCAGATGTAGGGGCTGTGACTGGTAACGATGAACTGGATTCGTGGAAAGTGACACTTCAGCCAGTCGCCGATCGCCCGTTGCCAGGTGACGTGCAGATGGGCATCCACCTCGTCGATGATGACCACTCCTGGCATCCGCACGATTGGACGGCCGGTGCTGTTGGTCCCGGAATCGAGGGTCCCGTAAGCGGTCTGGAGTTGTCGGACTATGTCGAGAACCAGGGCCACGACGGTTCGGAAACCGTCGCTCATCTCCCTTAGGGGATAGGCCCGGTCTGGGGCGTCGGCCGGTGCCACCCACAGTCCTTCGGACGAGACCCGCAGTGCCCGATACTTGTTGGGCAGCAGGCCGTCGGAGAGTAGTTCCTTAACGGTGTCCAGGAGCTGCGTGGCCTCCTCGCTGCCCTCCAGACTCCGCAGCCGCAGCTCCTTGAGCCAGCTGACGCCCTCGGCGAGCGAGGCGTCCTCGTGGAAGAGCGAGGCCATCCGTCCCGCGGGTCCCGGCGAGAGCATGAGTCGTTGGGCCTCCCCGCTGCCCCCCATCAGGCGTCGGAAGGGGCCGTATGCGGCACAGAACCAGCCTTGCGGATTGTCAGACCAGGGGCCGCGCTCGGCTGACGGAGACCCGTACTTGACGCCGTCGTATGGGGATAGCGAGGGCTGTACGGCGCCGCCGAAGGTGTTGTGCTGGAGGTCGTCGGCGTTCGGTAGCGTCCAGTCCAGACCGAGCATCATGCGGCTGTCTGGTTCGCGGCCTCGGCCGGTGAGCTGGTCGACTGCGTAGTCTGGTGAGACAGCAGCCTGGCACCAGGCGGCTGTCTCATCAGTAGTGATCCAGCCGCTGAAATTTTGGGTGAGGGTACGAGCGACCCGCGGGCCGGCGAGTGCAAGGGCCAAGGCGCGCAGGAACGTGGACTTTCCGGAGCCGTTGCGTCCCGCGACTACAGTCCAACTGCCGCCATCGCCGGGCTGGGGCAGCGCGAGTGTGTCAACAGCACGGGCTCCATGGAAACCCCGGACACTGGAGAGGCCGAACTCTGTAACGTACACACAGCCCTCCTTACCGATCCTCTGTTCCCCCAGTGGGGATGGCAGTGTCAGCCTCTCATGAGCTGCTGACACTGCCATCTGCCTCGGCTCCGATGCTTCGGACAGCTCCTCGCCAAGACGCGCTCAGCCCTCTGGCAGGGCGAGATTCAGACCTCACAGTCAGCGTTCGCATGCTGGTAGCGGCCGGACGTCAGGCCAGATCGTCCGCGATGACCTCAGTCTGCTTCAGGACGCGGTCGACCGCGTCCGGCTCCTCGTCCGGCGGGTAGCCGAAGAAGTTGAGCAGCAGTTTGACCTTGGCGCGTATGCGATCCTGGGCTTGGCTCTTGACGCGCCAATCAATAGTGACGTCTCCCGCAACCTGCTCGTACAGCTTGCGGGCGATCTTGGACAGGATGTCCTGTCCCATTTCCAGGGCTTTCGGGTTGGCAGCGATGGCGTCGTAGAAGGCCATCTCGTGTTCGGACAAGCCGAGTTCGGCAGCTAGTGCGCGGGACCCGGATACCTCTTGGGCCATCTCGACGAGGAGTCTTGCCGCCTCAGCGGAGCCGATGAGGCCGTTGTGATAGCGGTTCATCACCGCTTTCATTGCTTCGGAGTACTCCTTCTGCCGTGTGAGGTTCCTCGGGTGCGCTTCCTGGATTTCGCGGGCGATGGCGTCCCGCAGGGCCTTGAGCGCCAGGTTCGGATGGCGGCTGTCCCTCAACTGCTGCACGAAGCCCGCGTCGAGGTGGGAGAGATCGGGTTTGGTTAGGCCAGCGGCGTCGTAGATGTCCACGACACCGTCCGCGGCCACCATCTCAGCGTTGAGCTGCTCGATCATGCGGCGAACATCCGCTTCGGTGGCCAGGCCGAGCTGCTGCCGATGTTCCGCGGCCAGCTTCTGATAAGTCGTACGCAGGGTCGCGAAGAAGTGGACGTCGGGCAGCAGGTCTTGCACGTCGGGATGGGTGGGACAGAGAGAGAACGCCTGGGAGAGCAGGCGGCCGAAGTGCAGGAAGCGCTGTGCCCGGGTGGGCTCGCCCGGCGGCAGAGCAGGCTCGGCGGTCTCCAGAAGGTCCAGGGCTTCACGGAGTGCTTCGCGGTGTCCGACATCCCGCAGAGCTGTGCGCCACGAGCAGTCCCGCAGTACAGCGTCGACTTTGCTGTGCATGCCGCGTACAGACTTGACCGCCTCGGCGATGTGCGCGCCGATAGTCTCCTGCTCCTGGTCAGCCTCCGAGTACGTGGCCAGCGCGTATTTGAGTTCTCTGGCTACGCCTAGGAAGTCCACCACTAGGCCGGAGGGCTTCTCGTCCCAGGTGCGGTTGACGCGCGCGATGGCCTGCATGAGGGCGGCGCCGCGCATGCGGCGATCCAGGTACATGGTGTGCAGGGGAGGGGCGTCGAAGCCTGTCAGCCACAAGGACTGAACGATGATCAACTCAAGTTCGTCCTCAGGTTTGCCGACACGGTCTTGGATCTTCTTGAGCTGAGTTGGGGTGCGCACGTAGTCTGCGATGTCGGGCGTGTCCCTGCCGGGATTGCCGGTGAAGACCACCCGGATCTTCCCGGAGCCGTCCGGGTAGAGCTCGGTCTCAGGGTCGGGAGTACCGGTCCACTCCCCGCGGCGTTCTGCCAGAGCCTGGAAGAGGCGGGCGGCGTTACGGCGTGAGGAACAGACGATCATGGCCTTGCCGGGGCTGCCCGTAAGTTTGATCATCTCCTGGCGGCGGATGTCCCAGTGGGAGAGGATCGTGTCGGCGATGGAGCCAATACGTTCGGGGGCACCGATTAGGTCCTCGAAGCGGGCGAAGATGCTGCGTGCCCGGGCTTGCTCTTCCGCAGTGAGCCCTTCGACGAGCCCTTCGGCCTTGGCGTTGAGCTCGTCCAGGTCTATCCCTGCGGGGAGATTGACCTTGTGCAGGATCGGCTCATAGAAGACGGGCACGGTCGCCCCGTCGTCGACAGCCTGTGTGAGGTCGTACGTGTGGATAGTCGGCCCGAAGACCTGGTGAGTAGAACCAGTCCGGTTGTCGATGGGGGTGCCGGTGAAGGCGATGAAAGTGGCGTTCGGGAGGGCGTCGCGGAGGTTTCGGGCGAAGCCATCCTCCAGGTCATAGTGGCTACGGTGGGCCTCGTCGACCACAACGATCACGTCACGTCGGTCTGTGATGACGGGATGCCGGACGCCGGCCTTCCGTTCCTCTTCGCTGACCCGGAACTTCTGAAGTGTTGAGAAGACGATGCCCCCGCTGTCTGCTCGGCGGGTGAGTAGCTCGCGCAACTGGCTGGCCTTGGTTGCCTTCTTCGGGCTACCGCTGACCATTTCTAGGCTCTTGCTCTGTGCGAAGGTGTCGAAGAGCTGGGAGTCCAGGTCGATGCGATCTGTGAGCAGAAGAACCGTGGGGTTTGCGACCTCGGGGATGGTGGCGGCGAGTCCTGTGTAGAAGAGCATCTCCTCGCTTTTGCCCGCTCCCTGGGTATGCCAGATGACGCCCGCCCGACCGTCAGTGGCTACGGCTGAGGCGGTGGCGGTGATCGCCTGCCTCACCGCCACATACTGGTGGGCCTTGGCAAGTTTTACGGTGTCGACCTCGCCGCCCATCCCCTCGGCGGAGAACGAGAGGAAGTTCGCAATCAGGTCGAGGAAGCGATCGGGCTCGAGTGCGCCGTGGATCATGCGGTCGAGCGCGAGGTCGTCGTTCCGCTCGTGCTTGCGAAGGAGAGTGCCGTCCTCCTCCGCATGCCAGGGGGCCATGTGCTGCCAGGGGGTATGCGGGGTGCCGAGGCGAGCGGTTATCCCGTCACTCGCGAGCGAGAGGAGCAGCGTACGAAAGACGCGGTCAAGTTTGAGTTCGCGGCGGTAGTTCTGGATCTGGTCGTATGCAGATCGGGAATCGTCCGTGCCGCCTGCTTTCTTCAATTCGATGATGGCGAGCGGGATTCCATTGACGTACAGGACGACGTCGAATATGAAGACGCGCCCTCGGGCTCCCTTGACGCGGACCTGGTTAGCAGCGACGAGATCGTTGCCGTGAGGGTTGGCGAAGTCGACAGGTCGAACAGTGACATGCCGTTCCTGCTGAGTGACGGAGCTGGTGTAGGACACCTTCACACCGGCTTTCAGGTGCTGGTAGAAGCTCCAGCTCAGGCGGACCTCGTTTGCTGGGAAGGTGTCGAGCAATCGCTCGATCGCGTCCTCCACCGCGGACGAGGGCAGTTCGGGGTGGCGCGATGTGATGGCCGCGCGTAGCCGGGGGTAGAGGACGAGGTCGTCCCACCCTTTCCGGTGTCCGTCCCGGGGGCGGAGGTCCTTACCCCGAATGTGCTGCCAGCCGCGCTCGGCGAGCTGATTGAGTGTGTGGTGCTCCCAATCCTGTTCGGACATTGCACGGCCGGCCGCCGTGCCGATCTCGATGCCTGTCTCTGTCTCCATTGCATCCGTTCCCCCGTCGGTGGTCATGCAGCATCCTCCACGATCTTTTCGGCGTCCTTAACGCGAATCTTTCCGGCGACGAGTTGAGGGAGCAAGGTGTCGCGGAGAGACGCGAGGGTGTCGTTCTCCGCCTCTGCTTGTACGAGAACTCTGAGAAGTTCCCTGGCCTCTTCGCAGAAGTGAGGAAGTTGCTCCGGTCCAGGAATGCGTGTGGGATGAGCTAGTGCGGTGTTTCGGTTAACTCCAGGTACGGCTGAGTCGCCGATTAGCGACTTGAGCCCCGCGGCGTCAAGCAGGAAATAAAGTGCCTGCATGTTGATTTCCGAGGATACTGGTTTAGCGAAGAAGGCCGTATCGATCACCCAACCCGACTTCGGCATCCATGAGACGTGGCCGGCATTGGCGCCCTTACGGCCGACCACGGGGCACTGTGATTCAGTCAACGGGGAATTATGCCAACCAACTTGCCCTGTGCATCCGAATACAGGGGATTCCCCAGGAAACCGTTTCGGCTCGGGGAGCGCCTTGCCGTAGGTGAGGACAGCAAATTCACCGACCGTGACGGCGCGGGGCTGGACTTTTGTGGCTTGCTGAAGCAAAGATCGGCCGAGCTCGATCGAATAAATTGCTAGCCTTTCATTGGCCGCAATCTTTTCGTCCAGGGCGCCGAGGACTTCGGTGACGGCCTGCTGTTCGAGTAGCGGAGGGTGCGGAACCCGTAGTGACTTAATGGTGGCCACTGGCTGGACCAGGCCAGGCACACCTACAGTTGAGACGTGGGCCAAAATGGACTCCTGGCCACGGGGTGAGCGGAACCAGTAGTAGTAGAACTCGGGAAGCGCCTGAGTGGTGTCAAGGCGAGCCTTCACCTGGCTCGTGGAAAGCGTGTATCGAGGGTAGCGAGGCGAGCGGGGAACCATCGAAACCTGACCGATTGTTCCGCGATGGGTGAATACTAGATCGCCAGGAAGTAGGTTCGCCCCTGGCATTTCGTCGGCCTTTTCGATGGACACGAAAACAAAATCATCGTCAAGGAAAATACCATTCCCCAAGTTCACGCCTCGGATCACGGGGATTCCGTGAGGCGTGTAGTCAGCCTTGGTGAATGCGGACCCGTAAGGCTTCGTGATGGCGCTCTTCTCGTCAGCGGAGAGCTCCTCGAACCGGACTGTAGGCCAATCAGGCATCGATCCTCCTGAGCTGGTCGTTTACAACCTTCGCTAGTCGCTCCGACTCCATGAACTGTTCCCGCAGCAAGATCGTAAGGCGCGCGACTTTCGCCTCTACAGGTTCCGCGTTCGTGTCGTCCGTGACTTCCGTTGTCCCTACGTAGCGCCCAGGCGTCAGTACGAAGTCGTGCTCGCGCAGCTCGTCCATTGGAACGCTGCGACAGAAGCCCGCGATATCCGCGTAGGCGGTTTCGTTCTCCACGCCCCGCCAGGAGCGAAACGTCTCCGCGATCCGCCCCAGCTCAGCGTCACTCAGCTCCCGCATCGTCCGTGTAGCCATGTAGCCGAAATCGCGCGCATCGATGAAGAGGACCTGGCCTGCTCGCTCCGCCGACACCCACGGTGACCGTGACGGCCGCTTCCCCTTCCCGTCTGCCAGGAACCACAGACATGCCGGGATTTGTGTCGACCGGAACAACTGTCCCGGCAGCGCAACCATGCACGCCACCAGGTCGTCCTCGACCATCGCTCGCCGGATGTCACCTTCGCCGCCCGACTTGCTATTCATCGAGCCGTTGGCCAGGACGATTCCGGCCCGCCCGCCGACCGCGAGCTTGCTGACCATGTGCTGGATCCAGGCGAAGTTGGCGTTGCTGGCTGGCGGGGTGCCGTACTTCCAGCGCTCGTCGCTGGCGAGTAGTTCGCCACCCCAGTCGGAGATGTTGAATGGCGGGTTGGCGAGGACCACATTGGCCTTCACGTCACCGTGCTGGTCGTTGCGGAAGGAGTCCGCGGGCTCTTCGCCCAGGTCCACCTCGATCCCGTGAATGGCGAGGTTCATCTTGGCCAGCCGCCAAGTCGTCTGGTTCCGTTCCTGACCGTAGACCGAGACGTTGAAGCGGTTGCCGCCGTGCGTCTCCACGAACTTCTCGGCCTGCACGAACATGCCGCCCGATCCGCACGCGGGGTCGAGTACCCGCTCACGTTCCTTCGGCTCCAACATCTCCACGAGCAGCCGTACCACCGAGGGCGGCGTGAAATATTCGCCTCCCTTGCGCCCCTCGGCGAGTGCGAACTGCGCGAGGAAGTACTCGTACACCTCACCCATCAGGTCCCGCGCGCCTACTCGCTTCCCGTCCAGAGAGATCTGCGACTGGAAGGTCAGCTGGTCAAGGAGTCGCACTAGTTCGGCGAGAGTGGGCTCGTCGACTCGACCGCTGTTGTACATCCTCGGGAGGGTGTCCTTCAAAGGCCGGTTGAACTTCTCAATGGTCCCCATTGCGCCGTCGATGACCTCACCGACGCTCGGCCCGTCTGCACTCACCTTGGCGTGCTTGAGTACCTCGTTCCACCGTGCTGTCGGTGGCACATAGAAGATCCCGGCCCCGGTGTACTGGAGCGGGTCCTCGACCGTCTTGCGGATCAGCTCTTCTGGGGCCGTACCCTCGAGTCCCATCCCGGCGAGCATGCCGCCGCTCCGCAGCTCCTCCTCCAGTAGCTCCCGCTTCTCCTCCATTGCGTCCGACACGTACTTCAGGAAGACCAGACCGAGTACGAAGTGCTTGTACTCGGCCGCATCCAGGCTGCCACGCAGCTTGTCGGCAGACTTCCAGAGGATGGACTTCATGTCCTCCGGCTTGGCTTGCTTTTTCTGGCGGGGTGGCACGGGAGGCTCGCTTCGTCGTGTAGCGGGGATCAGGGAGACGTCTGTCGTGGTCCAGTCTCGTACAGATCTACACCGCATCCGTCGCGTCGGTGCAAGGTCGTCACGTATGGATTCGGCCACGACCTACTTGGTCCATCCCTGCTTGTGCTCTAGCTGGCGATGCAGTTCAGGGCGGAGCGCTCCTGTGCGCAGCATCACAGATGGGGCTTGATGGTTCGCCGAAAGAGGTGAATTGGTAGTGAGTGTCTGGTCTGGCCAGGAGAGAGGAGCGACGATCTTGAGCGCTGGTCGGAGAGCAAGGAGCATGGATGGCGAGCGTCTTTCAGAGGTGCAAGGGGGACACCCGGGATCGGAACTATCCGTGCGTGCGTCCACGCTGCGGTCACGCGTGGACCGTGCGGTATCGGGAGCCAGGCGGCAGGCGAGGGCGCCAGCGAGAGAAGTCGTTTCCACGAAGGATCGGCTTGGACGGTGCGGACGCGTTCGCTGCCGTCGTGGAGAAGGATAAGAAGGCCCGCGTCTGCATCGATCCTGCGCGCGGCGCTATGTCTTTGTCGGTCTGGGCTGAGGAGTGGTTGGAGCGACGAGCCATCGGAGAGGCGACTCGCTGCAACTACGAAGGGTTCATCCGCAACCATCTCGTGCCGAGCCTTGGTCGTAAGCCCCTGGCTGGGCTGGCGCGCCGGGACTTTGAGAGGTTCGTCAAGGACATCTACCGAGGCGGTGCAGGGCTGGCTGCATCGACAGTGAACGACCGGATGGTGATGGTGGCCGCCATCATGGAGGCGGCCGTCGTGGACAAGCGCATCACGGAGAACCCGGCCCGGGGCATCCGGATCTCCCGCAGGGACGGGCTGGCGGTGGACGAGGACGAAGTTCCGACGTCAGCCGAGGTCGATCTGATCGCTGCACACATCGCGCCGCGCTTCCGCCTCACCGTCTACCTCCAGTCCGGCACAGGCCAGCGCCCCAGCGAAGCCCTGGCCTTCTCCACCGAGTGCAGGCGACCTGGCTACGTCAGGATTCGATGGCAGGTCAGTGCCAAGGCGCACCGTGAGGACTGCCAGACGCCCTTCGTGCCGCTTAAGCATCGGGTGGAGAAGGAGAGTCGAGACGTCCCAACCGCCCTGTTCGTTGAGCAGGAGATCGACGCGCACCTTCTGAAGTGGAAGTCGGTGCCGGTCGTCTTCACTGGGCAGAAGGGGAAACGGATTCGGCTTGAGACCTTCTTTGCTCCACGTCAGCCTGGCGCAGGCGTGATGCCGTCCATCGCGTCCTACGGCTACCAGTTCAAGAAGGCATGCCTCTCGGCCGGCCTGGTCGATCTGGACGGCAATGCCAAGTACACGCCTCGTAGCCTGCGGCACTTCTTCGCATCCACGGCCCTGGCCAACGGCGTGCCAATCCACGAGGTCTCGCGCTGGCTGGGGCACCGTTCGGTCAAGACGACAGCCGACATCTATGGGCATCTGCTGCCCAGCGCCTGGGATCGCTGCCGGGATGTTCTGCAGCGCGCCATGCGGCCTGCATCCCCAGACGCGACGTCCCGCCCGGCAGAGGAGGCGAGCTCGAGCGGCAGCGCCCGAGCCGCGTAGGTGTAGGAGGGGGCGTCTGGCCTGCACGGTGCTGGGATAGAACGCCCGTGCTGGGATGGTGCTGGGATGACCCCTGCAAAACGCGCGTTTCCGCAGGTGGGAGCTCTGTACTACGGATTCCGCTTCAATGTTTAATTGAAGGTTCGGTTAAGCCGTGCGCCTGTAAAGGTGCAGGTCAAGAGGGGTCTGTCCATCCGAGGCGGGCCCCTTTTGTGGCTCCGTCGAAGGTCGGTGTGCCGGTGTCGTGACGGCCGGTGAGGCGTGGGCGGGGTATTCCGCCACGGGGGAAGCGGAGGTCCGCCCACGCCGGGGAAGGGCACCAGGCCGTAGGGGCACCTCCCGCACAACAGGCTGCCCGACGGCGCTCGAGAGGCGCTGGTCGATCGGTCGTCACCCGCTGAATTCCGGGAACGTCACGGCATCGTGGCCGCCCGCGGCTCCACCGGGGTTCGAGCGGGGCTTCCTAGTGTCGCCCTGACCGCAGGAAAGGGGACGGGGATGGGATACGGACTGATGTGGCTGCTGCGCGAGTTCGGGGCCGGGGCGGCTGCCATGGGGCAGTATTTCGGGGTCGTGACACCACCTGACCACTATGGCTTCACCGCGGAATCGGGAACGGGGCTGTCGCCCGGGGAACGGGCCGAGTGGCGCGAACTGGTCCGCCGGCTGAACTCCGCCACCCAGCCCCCTCCGCGCCCTCGACGGCCTCACTGATCACCGCGGGTGCCGGAGTTGTCCTGAACTCCCGGCTTTCCGGGGCCGCCGGGTCCACCCGGCCCGCCGGGGGCCCCGGGCCCGCCGGGTCTCTCCAGGGATATGTCCTTCAGGAGCAGCGACAGGGCGAAGCCGGCCAGCAGGACGGGTACGGCCGCGAGGAACACGGTGGACAGGGCGTCGCTGTATACCTCGGCGATCTCGGCGAGGGTGTTCCGGGAGAGGCTGCCCGGGGCCGAAGGGTCCCACGTGCCGTTGACGATGTGGTCGGCGGTGGCGGCGGGGAGGCGGTCGGGGGCCTCGGTGGCCAGACGGGCGTTGAGGACGGAGCCGAAGACGGTGACGCCGAAGGCCGTGCCGAGGTTGCGGGCCAGGCCGACCGTGGAGGTGCTGACGCCGATCCGGGCGCGGGGCGCGGTGGACTGGGCGACGAGTGTGGTGACCTGGGAGGAGAGGCCGACGCCCACGCCCATCACGGCGAGGAGCGCGGCCACGGCGGCGGTGCCGGTGTCCTCGGAGGTCGCCGCCATGAGGGCGGCGGCGACGGCGGCCAGGGCGGTGCTCACCACGGGGAACCACTTGTAGCGTCCGGTCCTGCCGATGATCTGTCCCGCCACGACGGTGGCGAGGGCCATACCGATCATCGCGGGCAGGAAGAGGAGGCCGGTGTCGGTCGCGCTGACGCCTTCGACCGCCTGGAACAGCAGCGGTACAAAGGCGACACAGCCGAAGAAGGCGAAGCTGACGGCGAAGGCGACCACCACGCAGATCGTGAACGTACGGTCGGCGAACAGTTCGAGGGGGACCACGGGCTCGGGCGCCGAGCGCTCGTGACGCAGCCACACCACGGCCAGCAGCACGGCCCCGGCCCCGAGGCCCAGGACCAGCGGATCCCCCCAGCCCTCGCGGCCGGCCCGGTCCGTGCCCAGGACGAGGCAGGCGATGAGCGCGGTCAGCAGGGCCGTGCCCAGGCGGTCGATGCGCGGGCGGGCGCCGGAGCGTGGGGCCGCCGGGAGCAGCGCGCGGATACCGGCGAGGGCGAGCAGGCCGAGCGGCAGGTTGACGTAGAAGATCCAGCGCCAGTCGAGCTGGTCGGTCAGGACACCGCCGGCGAGAGGGCCCGCGAGGTTGGCGACGACCATGACGCCGGCGAACCAGCCCTGGTACTTGGCCCGTTGACGGGGCGGCATCAGGTCGCCGAGTACGGAGAAGGCGCTCACCTGGAGTCCGCCGCCGCCGAGTCCCTGCAGCGCCCGGAAGGCGATGAGCTGCTCCATCGAACCGGCGGCGCCGCAGGCCGCCGACCCGATCAGGAAGATCACGATCGCGGCGAGATAGACCGCGCGCCGGCCGAGGAGATCGCCCAGCTTTCCGTATATCGGCATGGCCACGCTGAACGTGAGCATGTACGCCGTGGTGGTCCAGGCGTACAGGTCGAGAGCACCCAACTCGCCGGTCAGGCTCGGCGCGGCGGTAGCGGTGATCGACTGGTCGATCATCGACATCGCGCTGGTCAGCAGCAAGGTGGCGAGCAGGAGCGGAAAGTGGGGTGGCAGCGGGTGCGGGGATGGATCCGCGGTGGCGCCCCCCGGGGTGCGCGCCGGGCCGGCTTCGGCCATCACTCCTCCATGGTGGGTAGGAAATGGGTGCGGGTCGGTGTGCGGGAACCGCAGAAAAAAAGGACTTTCGCAAGTGTATGACATTGGCATATAAATGTCTTGTGTGTGGGACCTTTTGCCCGCAAGGAGGGGGTGCCGGGCGCAGGTTCGCGAGCCGGTCAAGGACCGCTCAAGCGGTCGTCAAGCGGGCGCGGGTCGGATAAGCGACACATCACGACGCTTTCAGCACCGACGAAGTGCATCAGACCGAGAGAACGATGCAAGTCAAACGGGAGGGTCAGTGCTCGAAATAGGTCTGCTCGGAACGCTTCAAGTCGTCCACCGGGGCGTGCATGTCACGCCCTCCGCACCCAAGGTCCGGCAGGTACTGGCCTTGCTGGCCCTGCGGGCCAACGCCACGGTCCCGCTCCATCAACTCGTGCAGGAGCTGTGGGAGGAGCACCCGCCGTCCAGCGCGGCGACCACTCTCCAGACGTACATCTACCAGCTGCGCAAGCTGCCCGGACTCTCCGACCAGCAGTCCGCTTCCCGCGGCGCGGGCCACGCGCTGGTGACCACGCCCGGCGGCTACCAGCTCTCCGTACCGCACGGCTGCCTGGACATCCAGGAGTTCGGTGAACTCGCGGATCGTGGCAGGGCCGCCATCGAGAAGGGCGGCATGGCCGAGGGTGCCGACCTGTTACAGCGGGCCCTCTCCGTGTGGCGGGGGCCCGCTCTCGGCGATCTGACCCTCGGCCCGGTCATCGGCATCGACGCCATCAGACTGGAGGAACGGCGCTACGAGGTCCTGGAGCAGCGCATCGACGCCGATCTGCTGCTCGGCCGCCACCACCAGCTGATCAGCGAACTGACCGCGCTGGCCGCCGACAACCTCACCCGGGAGGCCCTGCACGCCAAGCTGATGCTCTCGCTGCACCGGGCGGGCCGAAGACCTGAGGCGCTGGAGGTGTTCCAGCGGCTGCGCGCCGTCCTCGCACGCGAACTCGGTCTCGAACCCTGCTCGGAACTGCAGCGGTTGCACCAGCAGGTGCTGGCCGGGGACAGCCGGCTCGACCTGCCGGAAGGGCCGGTCACCGTGCACCCGGCACCGGGTGGCGAACCGCCCGTGACCCTGCCCGCCGACGTCCCGCTGAGCGGCAGAGGAACGGAGTGCGACCAGGTCCGCGAGGCGCTCACCGAATACGGCGACAGCCAGGGCCCGATGTGTGTGGCGGTCGGGGGCCCGCCCGGCGCGGGCAGCACCGCGGTGGCCGTTGCGGTCGCCCACCGGCTCGGAGACGTCTTCACCGACGGGCGGCTGTACGTCTCCTTCGGCGAACCGGCCGCGTCCCGGCCGGTCGAGGACGTGCTCGCCGATCTGCTCACCGCCGTGGGACACCGGCGCACCGACCTGCCGGAGGGGCGGGCCGAACGTGCCCGGCTGCTGCGCGCCTGGACGGCGGGCCGCCGGGTGCTGCTGGTGGTCGACGATGTGACGGCGAGCCACCAGATCACCGACCTGCTGCCCGCGGACGTCGGCTCCGCTCTCCTCGTGGTCGGGCTGCGCCGGCTGGCCAGCAGCCAGATCCGGACCCGTGTGGACATCGGCCCGCTGCGCGCGGAGGACGCGGCGGACCTGTGTCTCACCACCCTGGGGCGGGGTCTGCAGCCGGCCGACGAACCCGGGCTGTGGATGCTGCTCGACCTGTGCGATCACCTGCCGGGGCCGGTGATCGAGGCGGTCAACCTGCTGGCCCTGCGTCCGCACTGGACGGTGTGGCGGCTCATCGACTGGATGAAACGCGAGCGGCAGCGGACGGCCCCGGCCCAGCGCACCCACCCGTGCGACCATCTGGTCCGCCGCAGCGGCTGCTTGGCCCCCGCTCTGCGTGAGGTGCTCGCCAAGCTCGCCGCGGGGTCGCAGATGGTGGTGACGGTGGAGAAGGTCGCCTCGGCGCTGGGGCGCAGCACCATCGAGGCGGAGGAGGAACTGGAGGAACTCGTCGAACTCTTCCTGCTGAATGTGGAGCTGTCCGTCGACGGTCCCCCCACCGAGGCCTTCTTCCGGTACCGGATTCCGCAACTGTTGCGGACCGCTCTGCAGGTGACGCCCGTCTACGCCTGACGGACCCACGCACGGACGGTGCCCCTCCGAGAGGCGCGCCGGGTGGCTCCCGGGACCGATCCGGTGCCACCCGGCGCGCTCTCCTGTGGGTCGTCGCAGCTCGAAGGTTGCGGGTTGCGGGTTGCAGGTCGCGGCTCGCAGGTCACAGGTCACAGGTCCAGGATGTCGCCGTGCTCCCGGAGCCAGCTGTTGACCTGGACCACCATCTCCACGTTCATCCGGTGCAGCCAGTCCTGGGCGGCTGCCTTGCCTTCCGGGGTGATGACCGCGCGGGCCGCCTCCAGGTCGAGCAGTGGTCGTACCGGCGCCGCCGGATCGGCCAGCACCTCCGCGAACTCCTCGTGCAGCGCCTTGGTGTAGGTGGCGTCCTGGCTCACCGGGAAGGGGGCTTTGGGCCGCTCCAGCACCTGCTCGGGCAGCAGGTCCGCGGCCGCGGCCCGCAGCAGGCTCTTCTCCCGGCCGTCGAAGGTCTTCAACCGCCAGGGGATGTCGTACGCGTACTGCACGAGGCGGTGGTCGCAGAAGGGCACCCGTACCTCCAGACCGGAGATCATGCTGAGCCGGTCGTTGCGCTCCAGCAGCCGGGGCAGCCAGTGCGTGAGGTGGAGGTGGCAGACCTCGCGGGCGCGACGCTCCTCGGGGTCCTCGCCGGGCAGTCGGGGGATGCCGGCCATGGCCTGCGCGTACCGCTCGGCGTAATACGTGCCCATGTCCAGGCGGGACGTGAAGGCGGGGGAGAGCAGCCCCTGTCCCAGGCCCGCGCGGGTGCCGGGGTGCCACTGCTCGAAGGCGACCCACGGGAACTGCTCCTCGTGTGCCAGATCGGGAATGTGCACCCAGCTGTACCCGCCGAAGATCTCGTCGGCGCTCTCGCCCGTCAGGGCCACCTTGGAATGTCCGCTCGCGCCGGCGAACGCCTGGTAGGTGGAGGTGTCCATGTCGCCGAAGGGGGCGGGTATGTCCTGGGCGCGCAGCACGGCGCGGCGGGCGGCGGGGGCGATGAGGTCCGCCGTGGTGAGCTCGATCTCCGTATGGTCGGCGCCGATGTGCTCGGCGACCGCGCGTGCGTAGGGCGCGTCGGGAGCGCTGCGTACCAGGTCCGGCTGGAAGTTGTCGCTGTAGCCGCTGTAGGTGACGGTGGTGGTGCGCACCCGGGTGCCGTGCTCCGCCCGGAGAGCCCGGGCGGCGAGCGCGGCGACGGTGCTGGAGTCGAGCCCGCCGGAGAGCAGCACGCTCAGCGGCACGTCGGAGACCAGCTCGCGGGAGACGCTGCTTTCGAGCAGCTCGCGCACGGTACGGACCGTGGTGTCGAGGTCGTCCTGGTGCGGGTGGGCCGCCAGTTGCCAGTAGCGGCGCAGGACCGCGCCGTTCTCGCCGTAGACGAGGGTGTGGCCCGGAGGCAGGTCCCGGATGGCGCGGTAGACGCTCTCGCCGGGCGCGCGGGCCATGGAGAACAGCACCCGCAGACCGTCGAGGTCGACGGTGGGCCGGACGGCCGGGTGGGCCAGGAGGGTCTTGGGCTCGGAGGCGAAGACGAGGCCGTCGGCGGTGAGCGCGTAGAAGAGCGGCTTGATGCCGAAGCGGTCCCGGGCGAGGAACAGGGTGCGGCGGCGCGGGTCCCGGACGGCGAAGGCGAACATGCCCTCCAGATGCTCCACACACCGCTCGCCCCACTCCAGATAGGCGTGGAGCACCACCTCGGTGTCGCCGCGGGTGGTGAACCGGTGCCCCCGGCCGGTCAGTTCGGCGCGCAGCTCGCGGAAGTTGTACACCTCGCCGTTGTAGGCGAGCACCGCGAGCGGCGGTTCCGTGCCTGCCGGGGCGTCGGGGCGCTGTGCGGTCATGGGCTGGTGGCCGCCGGGGACGTCGATGACGGCCAGCCGGGTGTGGACGAGCGTGGCCTGCCCGTCCTGCCACACACCCCGGTCGTCCGGGCCCCGGCAGGACATGGTCCGCGCCATGGCCTCCGGGAGCCCGGGACCTTCTCGGGGTCCGCCCTCGCGGACGACCCAGCCTGCGATGCCGCACATGGGAAATCCCCTTCCGTGTCCGGTGAGTTGCCTGGACGGCAACCGTCGTCCTGAGCGCTCGAAACGGCGTGGAGGAGCGATGGAACGGAGGTCACGTCCGTACGGATCCGCCACGGAAAGCGGGAGTCCGGCGGAAGGCGGGGATGAGGAACGCCCCGACCGTGAGGTGCAGCAGAACCAGCGTGACCCGGTTGCCGGCGGAGAGTCCCTCGGCGAACAGCGGGGCGAACAGGGACAGCAGGACCACCGCGGCCGCGAGGACGGTCCATGTGGTGCGCGCGCGGCCGGGTGCGAAGCGCTCCAGCAGCGCGAGCAGACCCCAGCCGAGGAGGGAGACGACAGGGACCGCGACGATCACGGCGGGTAACGGCAGCTCGCTGGTGGAGGTGGAACCCGGGCCGTCCGGGATCCGCAGGTCCAGGTCGAACAGGCCGTGGGCGACGAGCCAGATCAGGGCGTCGGCGAGCACCGCGCCGACGACGGCGAGCGCGCGGACGCGCATCGGGTTCGCGGTGCGGCCGGCGGTGTTGGCCGGGTTGGCAGGGGGTGTGGGCATCCGGTCCTCCTCAGGGAGCGGGTGGCGGTCGATCGTGGATTATTGCGCGGAGCATATATGTGAGAATAGCATACGACTGCCCGGAGTCCAGTAATGCCTGTTCCAGATGTATGCGGGTAACCTCGGATCCGTGAACGCCGCCGAGAAGCCCGAAGCCGTGAAGACGCCCCCTGCCGAGGTGCTGACCGCCGTCGAAAGGGCGTTGATACGAATCCGCCGACGGCAGTCCCGGCGCACGCTGGCGCGGCCTGTGGTGCAAGGCATGTCCGAGCCGGTCGACCTCAGCACGCTCGCCGTGGTCGACGCGGTCGACGAAGGCAACGGCGAGGGCAGCAAGGACGTGACGGTGGGCTTCGTCGCGGACCGGCTCGCCATCGACCCGTCCCGGGCCAGCCGGATCATCGCCGACGCGGTCCGCACCGGCTTCGTGCGCCGCGTCGCCTCCCAGGAGGACGGCCGGCGAAGCTGCCTGGAACTCACCCCGGCCGGCCGTGACGCGGTGGACGCCGCCCACAGCACCCGCCAGGCGTTCTACGCCACCGTCCTGGAGCGCTGGAACCCCGACGAGCAGAAGGAGTTCGCCCGGCTGCTCACCAAGTTCGTGCACTCCCTGGACGGTGCCGCCGACGGCTGACCGCCCTTCGAGCGAGCTTCGAGACCACCCGACGACGCTGACGGTGCCAGTGCCAGGACCGGCACCGGATCCCCGCATCTACGGCGCGTCGTGATCCCGCTGCTTGCTTGCAGGGACGTCCGCGCCCGTTCCAGAAGGAGGCGCGACGGTGAGCACGACCGACCGGACCACAGGGCCACAGGCCCCGAAGGCACGAAGTGACCGTTACCCGCCCCCCACCGAAGCGACGGCCACCACGTCCCCGGCCCGGCGCGGCCCCGCCCGGGGAGCCGCCGAGGCCCCGCCCGTCCGGCCCCCGGCCGCCGTCGGCTGGGCCTACGCCATGGTGATCGTGGCGACCACCGCCGCGATCGCCAGCAACGTCTTCGAGATCAGACACCAGATCGAGACGAACGCGGCAGGCGCCGCCACCACCGGCGACCTGGCGCTGACCACCGCCTTCTGCGCGCTGTTCGGCTTCTTCGCCGAGATGCTGCGGGCAGGCCGCCAGTGGGGACGCGTGCTGCTGACGATCTTCACCTCCCTGGGCCTGCTCTTCACCGGCCTCGGCCTCGCCCAGCTCGGCGGCCGGCCGCTGGTCGGCCCGCTCCAGGCGAGCCTCGCCGTCGCCAGCCTGATCCCCTCCGTCATCGGCCTGGTGCTGCTGTACGTGCCCTCCGTGAACCGCTGGATGGCCACGGTCCGCACCGGAAGCCGCACCATATCGCCGCGCATGCGCAAGGCGGTCCTCACCGTGCACGTGGCCGTCTCGGTGGGCTGGCTGGGCCTGGTGACCGGGATGTTCGCCATGTCGGTGGCCGGTGCCACCACCCACGACGCCGCGCAGCAGGCCGCGATGTACCGCACCATGTCGCTGCTCGACGAGATCTTCCTCGGCATGACCAGCATGTTCGCGCTCATCAGCGGGATCGTGGTGAGCGCGGGCACCAAGTGGAGTCTGCTGCGGCGCACCTGGGTGGCCACGAAGTTCTTCCTCACGATGTGTGTGATGGTCCTCGGCTTCTCCGTGATCCACCCGCTGATCCTGAAGGCCAACACCCTGGTCGACGAAGGCGCCCCCGTCCGCGGCGGCGAACTGGACGATGTCGGCTGGATGATGAGCGGCGCCGCGCTCGTCGCGCTGCTCTCCCTGATCCTCATGACAGCCGTCTCGACCTACAAACCCTGGGGCCTGACCCGCTGGGGCCGCGCCGCCGCGGGCACCCGCACCCGTCCCGTCCGCTCGCCCGTACCGGAAGGACAGTCATGACAGCGATTCAGGACACCCAGGTCCTGCGGCACAGCCGTCTCCTCGCGGTCGGCGTGTACCGCCCCCGGCGGTCGGTACCCAACAGCGAGATCGCCGAACGGACCGGGCTCGACCCGGACTGGATCGAACGCCGCTCGGGCATCCGCTCCCGCCGCTACGCCGCACCCGGGGAGACCCTGCCCGGCATGGCGACGGCGGCGGCCGAGAAGGCGCTGGCCGCCGCCGGTATCGGGGCCGACCGGCTCGGCACGGTCATCGTGGCCACCATCACCTCGATGGAGCAGATGCCCGCCGTCGCCGTGGAGGTCGCCCACCGGCTGGGCGCCGGACAGGCCGCGGCCTTCGACCTCTCCGCCGCCTGCGCCGGCTTCTGCCACGCGGTCGCCCTCGCCTCCGACCTGGTACGGCTCGGCCGCTCGGAGTACGTGCTGGTCATCGGCGCCGAACGGATGACGGACATCCTCGACCACCACGACCGCGACACCGCCTTCCTGTTCGCCGACGGCGCGGGCGCCGTCGTGGTCGGCCCCTCCGACGAGCCGGGCATCGGCCCCGTCGTCTGGCAGGCCGACGGCTCGCGCAACGCGGCGCTGAGGATGACCGCCCCCTGGCACGACGGCGACGGCGACCGGCCCGACGACAGGCCCGCCATCACCATGTCCGGCTGGAAGGTCTACCGGTGGGCCACCGAGCAACTCGTGCCCGCCACCCGGAGGATGCTGGAGTCGGCCGGCGTCACCACGGACCAGCTCGACGCGTTCATCCCGCACCAGGCCAACATGCTCATCACCGACCACGTCGTGGGCGAGCTGGGCCTGACCGAACGCACCGCCGTCGCCCGGGACATCGTCGGCAGCGGCAACAGCTCCGCCGCCTCCATCCCGCTCGCCATGGAGGAACTCCTCTCCTCCGGCCGGGCCCCCTCCGGCGGCCTCGCCCTCCTGGTCGGCTTCGGCGCCGGCCTGGTCTACGCGGGACAGGTCGTACGGCTCCCCTGACCCGCGGCCCACGACAACGGGCGCCCGGCCGGTCGGCGGTCCGGGCGCCCGTTCTCCTGCCGTACGACAGCGTCCTGCGAACGTGCCGTACGAAAGGGCCTTGTGCCCTCGGCCGGGCCCGCATGACGAGGCCGCGGGGAGCCGGTGCTCCCCGCGGCCTCGTCGTACGGACCCGGTGTCCGCGGCCGGTACTCCGCGCTCAGTACTCCGCCGTCACCTCGAACAGGGCGAAGGGGCTCGGGCGTCCGCGGTCCTGGAAGGCACGGAGCGGGGACGTCGTACCGCGGTGGGCCGAGCCCTCCTCCCAGGAGCGGAAGGCCGCCATGCTCTCCCAGGCGCTGAGCACGGCGTAGCCGCCGGGGGCGGTGAGGTCGCGCAGCAGTTCGTTGCCCAGGAGGCCCGGAGTGCCGGCGAGTTCCTTGCTGATGAGGTGGTACGCCTCCTCGACCTCGGGCACCTGCTCGGGTTCGGCCCGCAGATGGAGCAGGACCCGTACCCGGCCGGGGGCGGCGCTCATCGGCCGTCCTCCAGCACGTGCATCAGCGCCAGCGAGCCGCTCTCGCGGTACGGGTGCAGTCTCTCCCGGTGGAGCACATGCCCCGGGCTGCTCTCGAAGGCGAGGAACGCGTCCCGGTCGGTCCAGTCGCTGACCACGTAGTACACGTCGTCCTCCTGGGCGCTGCGGGCGAGGGTGTGCCCCAGGTTGGCCTCCTGGGCGGTGACCTCCTCGCTGCCCTCCGCCCAGACCTTCTCGAAGCCGGCCGCCATGCCCGGTTTGACCCGTACGGTCAGCAGCACCCGGAACGGCCTGTTCCCCGCGGCCATCTCAGACACCCCCGTCGACGTGCAGGGTCTCACCGTTGACGTACGTGGACAGGTCACTGGCCAGGAACAGCACCGCGCCGGCGATCTCGTCCGGGCGGCCGAAGCGGCCCAGGGCCATCATGCGCAGATAGCGCTCGTCGTACGCGGCGCGCTGCTCGTCGGTCAGCTCGTCGGGCTCGGAGGTGTCGATGACGCCGGGGGCGACCACGTTGAAGCGGATGCCCTTGCCGCCGAACTCCTTGCACAGCGAGCGGGTGAGGCCGACGAGACCGGCCTTGGAAGCGGTGTAGTGGCCGCGCAGCGGAATGCCGGCGACGGCGCCGCGGGAGCCGATGTTGATGACGGAGGAGCCCTCGCGCAGCAGCGGAAGCGCCTTGCTGACGACCATGAACGGGCCGGTGAGGTTGGTGGTCAGCACCCGCTCCCACTCCTCGAACGGCAGCTGGGCGAACGGGATCTGGCTGATCACGCCCGCGTTGTTGACCAGGACGTCCAGCCTCTCGAACCGGCTGCGGCATTCGTCGAGGAGGCGCTCCACACCCTCGGCGGTGCCGACATCGGCGCGCACCAGGACATGGTCGCCCCCGATCTCCTTCAGCTCGCGGGCGAGGCTGTCCACGGCCTCGCCCTCCGTGCGGTAGCAGGTGACCACCGTGGCGCCTGCCTTGGCCAGGGCCAGCACGACGGCTCGCCCGATTCCCCGGCTGCCGCCGGTGACCAGTGCGTTCCTGCCGACCAGTCGAAGTTCCATGCCGTCCTCCGTGATCTACGTGAGCCGGCGGCCTCTGCCGCGTCGGTTCGGTTCGGTTCGGTCCGTTCACCGGCCGTCGGGGAGCGGGCGGCACTCCAGAACCGCCCAGCGCCCCGCCACCGGCTCGTTCACCAGCTCGAAGCCCGCCGTCGCGAGCAGCGCGCGCCACTGGTCCTCGCCGCGCTCCCGGCCGCCGAACCGGACGAGCATGTCCAGGTCGAGCAGCTTGCCGCGGTCCCAGTCGTTGGCCGGGCCGACGAGGAACTCGCAGATCAGCAGCCGCCCGTCGGGCACATCGCGGAGGGCCTCGCGGACCCTGCGCAGGATCGCCGCCGCCCGTTCGTCGTCCCAGTCGTGCAGTACGGCCTTCAGTACGTAGGCGTCGTGGCCCGGCGGGAGCGCGCCGAAGAAGTCGCCGGGCACCACCTCGACGCGGGCGCTGACGCCGGCCTCCTCGAACAGCTTGGGCGCCTCCTCCTCCACCACCACCGGCCGGTCGACGAGCGTGCCCCGTACCCCGGCGTGGCGGGTGAGCAGCTCGGCGAGGAACAGGCCCCGGCCGCCGCCGACGTCCACGAGGCGGGGGAAGCGGCCGAAGTCGTAGGAGTCCAGCAGCATGCGGGAGGTGGCCCGGCTCATCCCGGTCATCGCCCGGTCGAACAGGGCGCCCGCGCGCGGGTCGCGCTCCAGGTGCTCGAAGAAGCCGTGGCCGTAGACATGCTCGAACGCGGGGCGGCCGGTGCGTACGGTGTGCATCAGCGCCCCGTAGGAGCGCCACAGCATCTCGTCGCCGTTGTAGAGGACCATGTCCCGCTGACTGCCGGGCACGTCGGCGCGCAGGGCCTGGCCGACCTCGGTGAGCGCGTACCGGCCGTCGGGTTCCTCGGCGAGGACGCCGAACGCCGCGGCGACCCGCAGGACGCGGCCCAGCGCGTCCGCGTGGGTGCCGGTCCGCCCGGCGAGGTCGGTGACGCCGAGCGGGCCGTCGGCGAGCAGCCCGGCGATGTCGAGTTCGGCGACGACGTGCAGGACCCGGGAGACGCGCTTGCCGTCGGTGAGCAGCAGCAGCCGTACATGGGGTGGCAGCGCGGCGGTCATCGCCGGGCCGACCACTCCGGTCATGGTGTCCACACCTTCTCCTTGTCGGGATGTCGGGTTACAGGAGTACGGCGGCCGCGGCGACGTTGGTCAGCAGGGCCGCGACGGCGAACGAGCCGCGGACCCGGTTCCAGCGGATCCACCGCTCCCGGGGGTCGAGCCGGTCGAAGTCCGCGGGCAGGTCCCGCGGATCGAGCGTGGACAGCCACCGGTTGATCGGGACGTTGCGGGTCAGCGACACCGTCATGGCGGCGGCCAGCAGCAGCGCGGCGAGGGCCGCGAGCAGGCGCACGGCGGTCCGGTCCGCGAGGGCCGCCAGCGCCAGGTCGCACAGCAGACAGCTGACCAGCGACACCGGCATGAACGGGTCGAAGCGGGTGACGAGTCCCTGGTGTACGGGCACGTACATCCGGGTGGGCAGCGTGGTGAACAGGGGCGCCGCGAGGACGGATATGGCGAGGCCGCCGGCGGCGAGGCCGCCGGCGATCAGCGCCAGGGGCAGCAGTATCCGAACCGGATCGACCACGACTCAGCCCTCCCGGACCCTTCAGAACCATGTCGCCGCTCGGTGCGGCGGACGCCTGACACGACTCTCGGAGCCTGCGGTCGAAACGGGCTCGAAGACCGCTTGACGATCACGGCCGGGGTGGGCGCGCCGGCCCGCGTGGGTGTCCCATCCGTGTCCGCGGGGGTGTCCGTGCGGGCACGGATGGGTCGAGCACCGCTCCACAGCGAATCGAGCAGGCCGGGGCAGGGTGACCGGCACACACCAACCAAGGCCGCGGGACCGGGAGTCGTGATGCTCGAAGAAGTGCTGAGCGGGGTCGTACTGATCGGAACGGGGACCGTCACCGGCGTGTTCGTGGCCGTTCTGGTCAGTGTGGGCCCCGCCATGTCCGCCATGGACCGCGCGGACTACCTGCGCGCCCACGCCCTGCTGGGCAAGGGGTATCACCCGCTGATGCCGCTCCTGGTCAACGCGGTCACGCTCAGCGGGTTCACCCTGGCCTTCCTCGCCGAGGGGCCGGGGCAGCTGCTGTTCCCGCTGGTCTCCGTGCTGCTCATCGGTGTGCAGGCGGTCTCGCATCTCGGCAACGTGCCGATCAACCGCTCGCTGAGCACGCTCGCCGCGCACGGCCCCTGGCAGGACCCGCGCCCGCTGTGGCGGGCCTGGCACCGGCTGCGCACCGCGCTGGCCGCCCTGGCACTGGTCGTCGTCACCGTCACGGTGCTCACCGCCCGGTGACGCCGTGACGTCCGGAACATTCCGACAGGAGGAACCGTCATGCCTCTGGACGCCATCACCTACCGCGTCCGTCCCGGCCATGAGGAAGAGCTCACCGAGGTCTTCTCGCCGTACAACTTCAGCCGGGTCGACTCCCCGGTGATCAGGGATTCCGCGGGGGAAACGGTCGGGATACTGCTGGGGACCGGCCTGTTCGTCCAGGACGACGTCCTGGTCCGGGTGATCCACCACGACGGTGTGGGCGCCGCCCGGGTCGCCCGGCACATGTCCGTGCAGAAGGGAGTGCACGAGGCCGAGCGGGCGATCAGCACCTATCTGACCGAGCCGCGGGACACCGAGACTCCCGAAGGTTTCCGCAACCACTTCCACCGCAGCCTGATGACGGTGCTGGAGCAGCACAGCCCCGACGAACGTCCCGCCGCCGGCACCGTCGCCCTGCGCTACCCCCTGCGGCCCGGCGCCGGCGCGGAACTGACCGCCTCCCGCGAGACCGCCAACAGCCGGGCCTCCCTGACGCTGGCGCCGGAACACCCCTCGATCATCCGCACCGCGCTGTTCCTGCACGAGGACACCCTGGTGCGGGTCGTCCAGTACGACGGCCATCCGTACGACGTCGTCGGCTACCTCACCGAGCGCTGCCACGGCCGGGACGCCGAACGGTGGCTGGCCCCCTACCTGGAGGGCGCCGGGCGGCCCGAGCACCCGGACGCGTATCTGGCGCTGGTGCACGAGCAGGCGATGCTGATGATCGCCCACATGTCGGCGCTGGGGGTCGACTGACGCCGGCGTACCCGCACACGGAAGAACCGCCGCCGGGCCCGGCCCGGCGGCGGTTCTCCGTTACATGGGGGCGCCGTCCGTCCGTCACACCTCGGGGTGGTCGAACCACTCGCCCAGCTTGGTCCCCATCAGCGGGCTGCCGCGCAGCTTCAGCTTCCCGGTCAGGAACGCCTTCGCGCCGGGCAGCTTGCCGACGCCCATGGCGAGCATGTCCGGAAACTTGATCCCGATGGTGATGTCCGGGCTCTCGTGGAGGCCCTTGTCGGTACGGCAGGTGCCCGCCTCGACATGGACGTAATGCAGCTTCTGGCCCTCGCCGGAGACGATGTCGAACTGGAAGACGCCCTTCTCGCCCTTGGCCTTCGCCGGGCTGAACTCCGACACGAGGAGGTCGAAGATCAGCGTGAGGGCGGCGTCCAGACCGCCCTCACGGCGGGCCACCGCCGCCTCCAGTTCCTTGGCCGGCACCGACTCGACCAGCTCGATCAGCTCGGTCACCTGTTCCGCTCGCGTACTCATGCGTTTCCTCCCGTTTCGTTTCGGCCGGACACTTCGGCAGTGGGTGTCTCGTGGCCGGGCAGTTCGTGGCCGGACAGCGCATGTCCGGACAGCTTGTGGAGCGGTTCCAGCAGGCTCATCCCGCCTCCCTCGCGCATCGGCCAGAGCCGTCCGAGGTATGCCTGCTGGGCTTCGCTGCGCTCGAAGGCGCGGAAGGACGGCTCGTCCGTCCAGTCGGTCAGCACCGTGTAGCAGCCGTCCGAGCCGGCCAGCCGGTACAGCTGCTGGCCGTGGTTGTCGGGGAGCCGGCGCACGAGGTCGGCGTGGCCGCGCCACAGCTCCTCGAATTCCGCCTCGTGGCCGGGGGCGATCCTGATCTCCAGCAGGACCCGCAGCCCGGGGCTCACGGCGCCACCGCCTGCCGCGCGGCCTCCTCCACGAGACCCTTGACCCGGGCCATCTCCCGGCGGGTGTTGGTGTTCAGCCGCTCCGTCATCTCGGGGTCGCCGAACGGCAGGCCCTGGCGGACCGTGAACTCCTGCTGCCAGCGCATCTCCACGCCGGCGTCGGTCTGGACGTAGGACCAGTACAGGTCCATGAACTCGAACGGGCCGGTCTCGATCCGCCGGGCGCGCACGGTACGGGTGACGGGGTCGGGGGTGCGCTCGGAGACCCAGCTCCAGACCCGGCCCTGCTCGTCCGGGTGGAGGGTGAGCCGGAAGCGGACGGTGGCGCCGTCGCGCTCCAGGATCTCGGCCGCCGCGTACTCGGAGAACAACTGCGGCCAGGTCTCGACGTCGTTCGTCATGTCCCACACCAGCTGCAGGGGCGCGTCGACGACGATCGCGTTGTCGGTACGGGCCATGTCAGACCGCCGCCAGGCTGGTGTTGACGTAGTCGATCACGGCCTGCGGGGACTGCATCGACTCGATGGCCTCGTCCGGGATCTTCAGCCCGTACGCGCGCTGGAGCTGGCTGGCGATCTCCAGCACCGCGAGGGAGTCGTAGCCGAGGTCGGAGAAGGAGGTGCCGAGGTCGCCCTCGGTGATCTCCTGTCCGTCGAGCTCCCCGATGCAGCGGCTCATGATCGTCTTCAGGTCGTCGAAGGTGATGCTGCTCATGCGTTCCTCCTGGGAACCGGATACGTGAATCGGGCACGTGAATCGAACGGGAAACGGGCGGTCGCCCTGGAAACGGCGGACGGGGTACGGGGCGGCCGGTCACGCCGCGCGCAGCACCACGGCCGCGTTGAAGCCGCCGTAGCCCCGGGCGAGGACCACGGCGGTGCGCAGACCGGCCGCGCGGGGCCGGCCGGTGACCAGGTCGAGGCGGTGGGCGGGGTCGGGGCTGACGTTGACCGAGGGCGGGATCACCTGGTCGCGCAGGGCGAGCGCGGCCGCGGCCACATCGAGGGCGGCGCCGCCGGCGTAGAGGCGGCCGGTCATCGTCTTGGGGACGGTCACCGGGACCCCGGCGGCTCCGAAGACCTCCGCGAGGGCCTCGGCCTCCTGACGGTCCAGCTCGGGGACGCCGTAGCCGTCGGCGAAGACGACGTCGATGTCCCCGGGGGCCGTCCCGGCGTCGTCGAGGGCGAGTTCGAGTGCGCGCCGGAGGCCCGGCGGGCGGCCCGAGCCGGGGCGCGGGTCGGTGGTCGCGGCGTAGCCCGCGAGTTCGGCGTAGATCCGGCCGGCACCCCGGGCGCGGGCGTCGGCCGCGCTCTCCACGACCAGGATCGCCCCGCCCTCCCCGGGTACATAGCCGCGCGCCGCGGGGTCGAACGGCACGAACGCGCGGTCGGGCCGCGGGTCCTCGCTGAGCCGCCCGTTGGAGAGCTGGCAGACCAGACCGTACGGCGACAGCGAGGCGTCGGTGCCGCCGGACAGGACAAGACGGGTGCCCTTGGCGAGGACCCGGCGGGCCTGCGCCAGCGCGTCCAGGCCGCCGGCCTGCTCCGAGCAGAGCACCCCGCAGGGCCCGCGCATGCCGTGCCGGATGGACAGCTGGCCGGTGGTCGCCGCGTAGAACCAGGCGATGGACATGTAGGCGCCGACCGCCTGAGGCCCCTCGGAGTACAGCTTCTGCAGTTCACGCTGGCCGAACTCGACTCCGCCGGAGGAGTTCGCGGTGATGACCGCCATGTCCAGGTCGGCGAGCGAGTCCTCGGCCACCCCCGCGTCGGCGAGAGCCTCGTTGGCCGCGGCGAAGGCGTACTGGGTCATGGCGTCGGTCTCGGCGACCAGCCGGGCCGGGGCGTGGTCGGCCGGCGCGAAGCCGGTGGCCTCGCCCCCGACGCCGACCGGGTAGCCGGCCGGGTCGAAACGGCTGATCCGGCCCAGCCCCGACGTGCCTTCCAGGGTCGCCCGCCACCAGGTCTCCCGGTCCAGGCCGTTGGGCGCGACGACCCCGATCCCGGTGATGACGGGGGCGCCCGCTCGGTCGCGTACGGCTCGGTCGCGTACGGCCCTTTCCCGTACGGCCTTCTCCTGCGCGGCCCTTTCCTGTACGGCGCTCACCCGATCCTCCTCGGTGAAGCCAGCACCACGGCGCTCTGGAAGCCGCCGAAGCCGCTGCCGACGCTGAGCACCACGTCCAGGGCCGCCTCGCGCGCGGTGCCGGGGACGTAGTCCAGGTCGCACTCGGGGTCCGGCTCCTCGTAGTTGGCGGTGGGCGGGACGGTGCCCCGGTCGATGGCGAGCGCGCTGGCCGCGATCTCGATGGAGCCGATCGAACCCAGCGAGTGCCCGACCATCGACTTGATGGAGCTGACGGGGATCCGGTAGGCGTGGTCGCCGAGGCTGCGCTTGTACGCGGCCGTCTCGTGCCGGTCGTTCTGCCGGGTACCGGAGCCGTGGGCGTTGGCGTAGTCGACCTCGTCCGGGTTGATCCGGGCCTCGTCGAGCGCGGCGGTGATCGCCTCGCCCATCTCCCGCCCGTCGGCCCGCAATCCGGTCATGTGGTAGCCGTTGGCGCGGGCCGCGTACCCGGCGACCTCGCAGTAGATCCGGGCCCCGCGGCGGCGCGCGTGCTCCAGTTCCTCCACGACGAACACGGCCGAGCCCTCGCCGAGCACCAGGCCGTTGCGCCGCAGGTCGAACGGGCGGCAGGCGTGCTCGGGGTCGTCGTTGCTGGTGGAGGAGGCGCGCAAGGCGTCGAAGCAGGACACGGTGACCGGGTAGATCGGCGCGTCCGTGGCCCCGGCGACCATCACCTCGGCGGAGCCCTCCCGGATGAGGTCGACGGCGTACCCGACGGCGTCGATGCCGGCACAGCAGCCCGAGCTGACCACGGTGGACGGCCCCTCGGCGCCGACCGCCCAGGCCACCTCGGTGGCCAGGGAGCTGGACATCACGTACGAGTACAGGTGCGGCGCCATGTAGTCCGGGTCCACCAGCCAGCGGCGGCCGTTGTCGCTGACGGTGCGGTACTCCTGCTCCATGGAGATCGCGTTGCCGACGCCGTTGCCGATGCTCACGCCCCGGCGGTGCGGGTCCGTCGCGGCCAGGTCGAGGCCGCTGTCGGCGACCGCCTCCCGGGCGGCGGCCAGCGCGAACTGGCCGGCTCGGTCGGTGCGCCGGATCTCCTGGTACGACAGTCCGGCCCGCTCGGGGTCCCAGTCGACCTCGGCGCCGACGCGGCCGCGGTACGGCGTGGGGTCGAAGAGCGTGATGCGCCGGGTCGCCGTACGGCCCTTGACGATCATCTCCCAGAATTCCTCGCGGCCCGGTCTGCCCGGGGCCACGACTCCGATACCGGTGATCACCGCGCGGCCGGTGCCCGGCGTGGTCATCGGGTGTCCCCCACTTCGGGCAGGGTGCCCTCGCCGGGCAACGGCTCGCAGTCGACGTGGCCGAGGTCGGGACGGGGCGCGAGCGGGCTGAGGAAGAAGGCCACATGGGCCTGCTCCTCGCCCGGGTTCTCGATGCGGTGCCGTACGCCGATGGGGACCATGAAGGACTCACCCGCCTCCAGCACCAGTTCCTTGCCCTCGACGCGCAGCAGGATCCGGCCGCGGATGGTGTGGAAGAACTCCTCGGAGTACGGGTGGTAGTGCTCGGAGACGAAGTCGCCGGGCTCCAGCGTGCCGACGCCCATGAAGCCGGACGTCGCACCGCAGGACTTGGGGCTGAGCAGCACGCGCAGATCGCCCCCGCGCCTGCGGTTGGGGGCCACGTCGTCTAGGGCGACCTTGATGAGGTCGGTGGTCTGCATGGTTGCTCCACAGAGGTGGGGAGTGGGGATCCCGGATGGACGGGCGGGGTGCGGCGAAAGAGCGGAAGAGCGGAAGAGCGGTCGAACGGAGGCGCGGAAGCGCGGTCGCGTCAGGGCGTCCAGGTGTAGAAGGGCTCGGCCATCGAGTCCTTGGGTTCGCGCCACGCGGGGTCGTAGGGCGTCATGTACTGCTGGAGCCGGAGGTTGACGTCCTGGTAGAGCGGGTGGCTGCGGGCTTGGTAGAGGCGGTCGCCGATGGTGTCCTCGGCCTCCACCAGGTGGAAGTACAGGCCGTGGAACCTGAACAGCGTGCGGCGCTGGACGCCGATCATGTGCGGCAGGTCGGTGGCGTCGGACTCGGCGAAGAGTGCCGCCACCTTGTCCGCGTCGGCGTGGTCCATCCGCGCGACGATGAGGGTGCGGTGAGCCATTGGGGACCCCCTTGGGGACAGGGACGATGAGAAGTGCCTAGGACAGGAACAGGGCCTGGAACGGGGCCAGGAGCAGAAACTGGAACCGGGCCGGGGCCAGGGAGCCTCAGTGGTGCGGCCTCAACGGCGGAGCGAGCGGTGGCTCCGTCCGGCGGCCCGCATCCGATGGTGGTCCGGGCGCCTTGAGGAGGCGTCCAGACCAACTCGACACCCGGCCCGACCGCAGAACCCGGCCGGTCTCAGATCCGGACCGTTCCGCGGGCCAGGACAAGAGCCGTCGCGGCGGCGGTGACGGCGAATCCCGCCAGGTAGGCCCAGAGCGGCAGGACGCCCACGAGGTGCGACAACTGGCCGCCGGCGCCCGCGCCGAGAGCCGCACCGAGGTAGAACAGGCCCATCATGCGGCTGCGGTGGCCCTCCGGCGCGACCTCGGCGGTGGTGCTCAGCCCGACCGGCCCGAAGATCAGCTCCCCGCACGTCATGCACAGGAAGGCGCCCAGCAGCCACAGCGGGGACACGAGGCGGCTGTCCGTGGCGAGCCCCGCACCGGCCGCCAGCACCAGGAAGCCGCCCGCCGCGCACAGCAGCCCGGCGGAGAACTTCCGGGCCGTGCCGGCGCGGCCCCCGATCCGCAGCCACAGCCAGGCGAACAGCGGCGCCAGCAGAAGCAGGAACAGCGGGTGGGCGGACTGGAACCAGCTGGCCGGTACGGCGAACCCGGCGACCTCCCGGTCGGTGTGCTCGCGCGCGAACAGGCTGAAGACGGAGCCGAGTTGGCCGTACATGGCCCAGAACAGCACCGACGGCACGAACACCGCCCGGTAGGCGCGGACCCGTTCGCGGGCGGCGGCGTCCAGGCCGTCGGCGCGCAGCAGCCGGCGGAAGGCGACGACCGGCAGCACCAGCGAGGCCAGCCCGCACAGCGCCAGCACCGGCCGCAGCGGAACCCCGCCGGCCGCCACCGCACCGGTCACGACCAGCACCGCGCCGGCCAGGACCGCCCACGCGCCCCGGACGAAGCGGCGCAGGGCGGCGGGCGGGAGCGGGCGGCTCGGGCCGGTACGGGCGCCGCTCAACGAGGAGGCGCCCCGCATGTACTGGCCCACGCCGAGCAGCATGCCCACGGCGGCCGCCCCGAAGCCCAGGTGCCAGTTCACGCGTTCCCCGAGGACGCCGGTGACCAGCGGACCGAGCAGCGCGCTGATCTGGATGCTCATGTAGAACAGCGAGAAGGCCGCCCGGCGCCGGGCACTGTCCGCCCCCGGGTTCATCTGGTCGAACATCACGGGGAGGTTGGGCTTGAGCAGCCCCGTGCCGGCGGCCACGAACACCAGCCCGATGTAGAAGCCGGCTTGGGCCGGCAGCGTCATGCACAGGTGGCCGGCGGCGATGACCAGGGCGCCGGTCAGCATGGCCCGGTGGGTGCCGAGGACCCGGTCGCCGAGCCAGCCGCCGGGCATCGCGGCGAGGAACGACGCGGAGACGTACAGCCCGAACAGGGCGCCCGCCGTCCCGTCGGAGAGCCCGAGCCCGCCGTCCGCCCCGGGCGCGGTGGCGTAGAGGAAGAGCAGGGCCTGCATGCCGTAGAAGCTGAAGCGTTCCCACATGTCGGTGAGGAACAGGGTGCTGAACCAGCGTTCGCGCAGCAGCGTCCAGACCGGGGGGTCGGCGGGGCGGGCCGCGGCGCGGGTGGTGACCGGCCGGCCGGTCACAGGGAGATCCCCCCGTCGATCCGCACCACCTGGCCGGTGATGTAGTCCGCCGCGTCGGAGAGCAGGAACGCCACCAGTTCGGCGACGGACTCCGGGGTCCCGAAGCGGCGCATGGCGATCCTGCCCACGGCGGCCTCCCGGGCTCTGGCCGTCATGCCGTCGAGCATGTCGGTCTCGATGAAGCCGGGGGCGACCGCGTTGACCCGCACCCCGTACGGCGCGACCTCCTTGGCCAGGGCGCGGGTGAGACCGTTGAGGCCGGCCTTCGCGGTGGCGTAGTTGGTCTGGCCGGGGTTGCCGTACACGCCGATGACCGACGAGACGTTGACGATCGCGCCCGCCCGCCGGGAGATCAGGCCCCGCAGTACGGCGCGGGAGACGTGGAACGCGCCGTCCAGACTGGTGCCCACGACCGCCTGCCAGTCCTGCGCGGACATCAGCGCCATCGGGCGGTCCCGCAGGACACCGGCCGAGTTGACCACGCCGTACGGCGGGCCGAGCTTCTCCTCGCACTCCTCGGTGAAGGCGCGGACCGCGTCCGCGTCGGTGACGTCGCACACGACGTGGTGGACGGGGGCGCCCGCCTCGGCCACCAGACGCGCGGTCTCCAGGGCCGCCTCGTCGGCGGCGCGGGAGCAGAAGCCGACGGCGTGGCCCGAGCGGGCCAGCCGGACGGCGATCGCGCGGCCGATGCCCCGCGATCCGCCGGTGACCAGTACACAGCGTTTCTCCTGCATCCGTACCTCCCAGGGGCGGCGGTACGGCGGCACGGCGGCCGCCGTGACCGCGTAGGGCCCGCGGTCACGGCGAGGATCGGCGAACGGCCTCGAGGGAGCCTCGAAACGGGACGGGACGGTCCTCCACCTGGCCTACGACGGAGTGCGCAGCCCTTACGGGACAGACAGGTCCACCGGCAACACGCCCGAGTGACCCGGCTCGCCGCCGAGGAGGCCCTCGGCGGCGAGCCGCTCCCTGGCCGCGCGGACGGCCCGCCGGTCCTCCTCGGGGCCCAGGGAGCGCGCCGGCAAGGTGCTCAGCACGGCGCTGTGGCCCGAGCGCACGGCCCGGTGCCCGCGCGCCAGGACGGTCAGGCTCCGGCCGGGCCCGGCCTCCACGAGCATCCGGTCGCCGTCGCCGAGCAGCCGCTCCAGCGTGGGCCGGAACAGCACGGGAGCGGTCGGCTGCGCCGCCCAGAACTCCGTGCTGAGCGCGTCCTCCGGGCGCACCGGCCGGGCGAGGTACGCGGAGTAGAGGGGCAGGGCGGGCGGGTGCAGGCCGACCGTGCGCAGCAGGACCTCGGTCTTCCGGGCCACCGGGTCCAGGGCCGGGCTGTGGTACGGGGTGCGGGTGGCCAGCCGCCGACTGGTGCGGCCGTCCGAGGCCAGCCGGCGCTCCACCGCGCGCAGCGCCCGCTCCGGGCCGGACAGGACGGTGTGCCGGGGGGCGTTGACGGCGCCCACCACGACGCCGTCGCCCAGATACGCGGCCAGCTCCGCCGCGCCGGCGGCGACCGCGAGCATCCCGCCGGGCGGGACGGCGCGCTGTGCCCTGACCCGCTCCCACAGCAGCATGACCGCGTCGGACAGGGAGAACACTCCGGCGAGGACGGCGGCGACGCACTCGCCCATGCTGTGGCCGAGGTAGGCGGCCGGGCGCACGCCCCAGCTCTCGACCAGCCGGCCCATGGCGTAGTCCACGGCGAACAGCAGGGGCGCGGCCCGGACGTCCGCGTCGAGCGGCGGCGCGGGCTCGCGCGTCAGCCAGTCGGCGCGGGCCGCCCGGCCCGCCCGACCCAGCGGATCCAGTACGGCGTCGACGGCGTCGGTGAAGACCGGCTCGCGACCGTACAGGCCGGCCGCCATACGGGCGTGCTGCGCGCCGGTCCCCGGGAACATCAGGACGACGGAACGCCCAGGACACTCACGACCGGATGACGATGACATGCCCGTAAGACTGGCGGGGTGAGGTGGAGCCGTTCTCCATCCGTGGTTGGAGGCGCTGTCGAGCCCGTCTTGAGCGTCCGGGTGCACGCTGTCCGGCATGAGCGTTGTCGACGAATCGCCGGCGGGCACCGGAACCGCCCAGGACAGCCGTCCCACCGACCGGGTCGCCGAACTCGCCGATCTGCGCGAGCAGGTGCGGCGGGGGCCCAGTGAGCGGGCGACCGAGGCCCAGCACGCGAAGGGCAAGCTGACCGCCCGGGAACGCCTCGCCACCCTCTTCGACGAGGGGACGTTCACCGAGACCGAGGAACTGCGCCGGCACCGCGCGACCGGCTTCGGCCTGGAGCACCGCCGGCCGCACACCGACGGCGTGGTCACCGGATGGGGCCGGGTGCACGGCCGTACCGTCTTCGCCTACGCCCATGACTTCCGTATCTTCGGCGGCGCCCTCGGCGAGGCCCACGCGGAGAAGATCCACAAGCTGATGGATCTCGCGGAGTCCGCGGGCGCCCCGCTCGTCGGGCTGTGCGACGGGGCGGGGGCGCGGATCCAGGAGGGTGTCACGGCCCTGGCCGGCTACGGCGGGATCTTCACCCGCAACGTCCGCAACTCCGGGGTCATCCCGCAGATCAGCGTGATCCTGGGCCCCTGCGCCGGCGGGGCCGCCTACTCGCCCGCCCTGACCGACTTCGTGTTCATGGTGCGCGGCACCGCGCAGATGTTCATCACGGGCCCCGACGTGGTGCAGACGGTGACCGGCGAGGTCGTCTCGCACGAGCGGCTGGGCGGCGCGGACACCCATGCGTCACTGTCGGGTGTGGCGCACTTCGCGTACGACGACGAGGCGTCCTGCCTGGAGGACGTCCGGCACCTGCTGTCGCTCCTGCCGGCCAACAACCGCGAACTCCCGCCCGCCGAGCCTCCTTCCGATCCGGCGGACCGCCGCACCGCCGCACTGCTGGACCTGGTGCCCGCCGACCCGGGGCGCTCGTACGACATGCGGGCGGTGATCGCGGAGGTGGTCGACGACGGCGACTTCTTCGAGGTGCAGGAGAACTGGGCCACCAACATCGTGTGCGCCCTGGCCCGGCTGGACGGCCGGGTCGTCGGTGTCGTCGCCAACCAGCCCGCCGCGCTCGCCGGAGTGCTGGACATCAACGCCTCCGAAAAGGCCGCGCGGTTCGTGCAGACCTGCGACGCCTTCAACATCCCGCTGGTGACCCTCGTCGACGTGCCCGGTTTCCTGCCCGGCGTGGACCAGGAGCACGGCGGCATCATCCGGCACGGCGCCAAGCTGCTGTACGCGTACTGCAATGCCACCGTGCCCCGGGTCCAGGTGATCCTGCGCAAGGCGTACGGCGGTGCGTACATCGTCATGGACTCCCGCTCCATCGGGACGGATGTGTCACTGGCCTGGCCGCACAACGAGATCGCGGTGATGGGGGCGGAGGGCGCGGCCGGCGTGATCTTCCGGCGGGAGATCGCGGCCGCCGCCGACCCCGAGGCCACCCGGGCCCGGCTGGTCAAGGAGTACCGCACGGAGCTGATGCACCCCTACTACGCGGCCGAACGCGGGCTCGTCGACAGCGTCATCGACCCGTCCGAGACCCGGGCCCGGCTGATCGGCGCGCTCGCCATGCTCCGTGCGAAGCACGCCCCGCTGCCGAGCCGCAAACACGGGAACCAGCCGCAGTGACGGCGCCCCGCGACCTCACCGCCCCGGTGCGCTTCGTGCGGGGCGCGCCCCGCCCCGAGGAACTGGCCGCCGTCCTGGTGGTCCTCACCGCCCTGGCCGCCACCCGACGGGACCCCGGCCCCCCGTCGGACCCGCCGAGGGCCGCCTGGCCGGTCGCGGCCCGCCCCTTCAGGGCGTCGGCCCCCGCCTGGGCGGCTGCCGCGGGCCCGCAGTGGCGGGAGTCGTCCCCGGGCTGAATCCGCGCGGGAAGCGGGCCTGTTGCTCGGAGACCATCAGGCAGGAGGCGCCTTGTCCAGGGCCGGTGCGCGGCAGCGGCAACCTTCGCCGCCCCGGCGGCAACCACTCCGTATCTCTTCCCCCACCGTGTCCGACACAGATCGGAAGAATCCATGAGTGAGATACGCAGTACGGCCCGCCCCCGCAAGCGGTGGACCACCCTGGCCGCCGGTGTCCCGCTGGCCCTCGCCGCCGCCGGGGTCATGGCGTACGGCAGCGGCCCCGGGACGTTCCCGGCGGACGGGCAGCGGACGGTCGCCGCGGCGGTTCCGGCCGCCGCCCCCGCCTGGGCCGCCGATGTGGCGGACGGGTTCGCCTCCGTCAACGCCCTCGGCCAGAACGGGACGTACGGCGGACGGGACGGCAGGACCGTCACCGTGACGACGACCGCGGATCTGGAGAAGTACGCCACCGCCGCGGAGCCGTACGTCATCGTCGTGGCCGCGGCCCTCACCATGAACCCGGTCGGCAAGGAGATCAAGGTCGCCTCGGACAAGACGATCGTGGGCCGGGGGACCTCCGGGCAGATCGTCGGCGGTGGGTTCTTCCTCGGCCAGGGCGTGCACAACGTGATCATCCGTAACCTGACGATCCGTGACGCGTACCAGGGCATCTGGAACGACAAGGACCACGACTTCGACGGCATCCAGATGGACGGCGCCCACCATGTGTGGATCGACCACAACGACTTCCGGCGGATGGCCGACGGGCTCATCGACAGCCGCAAGGACACCACGTACGTGACGGTGTCCTGGAACAAGCTGAGCGACAACAACAAGACGTTCGGCATCGGTTGGACCGAGAACGTCACCGCCGCCCTCACCATCCACCACAACTGGTTCCGCGAGACCGAGCAGCGCAATCCGTCCACCGACAACGTCGCTCAGGCGCACCTCTACAACAACTACCTGGAGGACGTGGCGGGCACCGCCATCAACTCCTCCTACGGCAACTACTCGCGCGGGAACACGAAGATGGTCCTGGAGAACAGCTACTTCCAGGGCATGAAGAACCCGGTCCAGAAGGACTCCACCGCCTCCGTCGTCCAGCGGGGGAACGTCTTCTCCGGTACGAGCGGGCGCAACGAGAGCGGCGGTACGGCGTTCGACCCGAAGGCGTACTACAGCTACACGCTCGACAAGGCCGCCGATGTCCCGGCGCTTCTCAGGTCCGGGACGGGGCCGCGTAGTGCGATCGGGGCGGTGGACGCGGCGGGTGCGGTGGGTGCGGAACGTACGGCCGCCGCGACCACGATCACCGTCGCCAAGGACGGCAGCGGCCAGTACACCAGCGTGCAGAAGGCCGTCGACGCCGTACCGGCGGGCAACGCCTCCCGGGTCGTCATCCTGGTCAAGCCCGGTACGTACCGCGAGACCGTCAAGGTCCCCTCGAACAAGCCGCATGTCACCATCCAGGGCTCGGGCGCCAGTCGCAAGGACACCGAGATCGTGTACAACAACGCGGCGGGCACCGCGAAGCCGGACGGGGGTACGTACGGCACCAGTGGCAGCGCGAGCGTCGCCGTCGAGGCCGACGACTTCCAGGCCCGCAACCTGACCATCAGCAACGACTTCGACGAGGCGAGGAACCAGGGCCTCTCCGGTCATCAGGCAGTCGCCCTGCGCACCGCCGCGGACAAGGTCTTCCTCGACGGGGTCATCGTCAACGGCGACCAGGACACCCTGCTGCTGGACACCGCGGCCAAGGACCGGCTCGGCCGGGTCTATGTCACCAACTCCTATGTCACGGGCAACGTCGACTTCATCTTCGGCCGCGCCAGCGCCGTGATCGACAGGTCCGTGATCACCCTCAAGAAGCGCTGGGACGGCAGTTCGGCCGGGTACATCACCGCGCCGAGCACCGCCGCGGGCCGCAAGGGCATCCTCATCAACCGCTCGACCGTCAACGGTGACGTGTCCTCGGCCACCTTCTACCTGGGCCGGCCCTGGCACGCGGGCGGCGACGCCTCCCTCGACCCGCAGACCACCGTCCGCGAGTCCACGCTGAGCGCCGCGATCAGGACGACCCCGTGGACCGACATGAGCGGCTTCTCGTGGAAGGACGACCGCTTCGCCGAGTACAAGAACACCGGCCCCGGCTCCGGCTCCGCGAGCGGCGACCGGCCGCACCTCAGCGACTCCCAGGCGGCGGGCCAGGAGGTCGCGGACTGGCTGGGCGACTGGACGCCCACGGCCGGCTGAGCGGGCTGTCGGTCGCGGCGCCCGGCCCGTCCGCCGCGGGCCGGGCGCCGTCAGGTGAGGTCAGGCGCGGTAGGCCAGGTTCGCCATCATCCCGGCCTCCCCGTGGTACGCGTTGTGGCAGTGGAGCATCCACTGGCCGGGGTTGTCGGCGTCGAAGTGGACGGACAGTTTCTTCCCGGGCAGCACGATCGCGGTGTCCTTGCGCGGTCCGGAGGCGCCGAGCTGGTACGTGTGGCCGTGCAGGTGCATGGGGTGCCACATGTCGGTGTCGTTGACGAAGTCGAGCCGTACGCGCTGTCCCTCCTCGACGAGGATCGGACGCGCTTCGGGATCACCCATGTCGAACGGCTTGCCGTTGATGGCCCAGTTGTACGCGGCCATGCCGCCGGTCAGCTCGATCCGGTGCGTGGTGTCGGTCCTGGCGGTCGGGAGCCGGGCGCCCTCGGCGGCGCGGAGCTGGGAGGCGGTCAGGATCACGCCGTCGAGTTCCTTCGGGCGGACGGTCGCGGGGGGCTTGCCGCCGGAGCCGGTACGCACGAGGGCCAGGCCGTTCGCGTCCTTGCCCTCGGCCCGGGCGACGAGCGGGAACACCCCGTCGCCCAGGGTGACCAGGACGTCGTAGCGTTCGCCCATGCCGATCAGCAGCGCGTCCACGTCCCGGTGCTCGACCGGGAAGCCGTCGGTGTGGGTGACGGTCAGTCGGTGGCCGCCGAGGGCGACGCGGTAGGCGGTGTCCGAGCCCGCGTTGACGATCCGCAGGCGGACCCGGTCGCCGGGCCGGCCGGTGTGGACGGCCGGGTCGGTCGCCACCCGGCCGTTGACGAGGTGGTGCGGGTACTTCACGTCCCCGGCGTCACCTCCGAGCAGCGCGCTGGTGGCGCCCATGAGCATGAAACCGGTCGGGGCGGGTGACGAGGCCGACGAAGGTGACGCTGATGACGAGGGCGAGGCGGAAGCGCTTGCGCTGTGCCCGCTCATGCCTCCCATGTCGCCGTGGTCCATTCCGTCCATTCCGTCCATTCCGCCCATGCCTCGCCTGAGTTCCGCGAAGACGTCGTCCGGGGTGCCGGTGACGCCGTCGACCCAGTCGTCCAGGACGACGACCCATTCGTCGTCGTAGGCGAGGGGCTCCTTGGGGTCGTCGACGATCAGCGGGGCGTACAGGCCGCGGTCGAGCTGGACGCCGACGTGCGGGTGGAAGAAGTAGGTGCCGGGCGCGTCGGCGATGAACCGGTAGGTGAAGGCGGAGCCGGCCCGTACGGCGGTCTGGGTGGCCGGTGGCACGCCGTCCATGTCGTTGCGCAGGGCGAGGCCGTGCCAGTGGATCGACGTGGCGGTCCGGTCGGGGAGCTGGTTGGACAGTTCGGCCACCAGGGTGTCGCCGACGGAGACCCGGATCTCCTTGCCCGGGGCGCGGCCGTCGTACGCCCAGGTCCTGGGCGTGACGCCGCCGCCCAGGTCGACCCTGGCGGGCGCGGCGGTCAGCGTGACCTTCCGCTCCCGTCCGCTGGTGGGGCGCTTCTTCTCGGTGGCGGTGACCGCCGGGTCCGACGGGCGGACCAGTGCGGTGGACGAGCCGGGGCCGCCGCAGGCGGTGAGCGCGCCGGCGCCGGCGGCCCCGAGTCCGGCGAGCAGGACGGAGCGTCGGTTGATGCTGTTCATTCGGGGTGTCCTCCGAGGTGCTGCTCCCGCGGGCGTTGCCGCACGGTGCCCCGCGGGGCGCGGCTGTTCCGGGCCCGCACAGGGGCGGGCCCGGAACAGCCGCGCGTCGGGTGGGGGAGGGATCAGAGCCGGTCGAGGATCTTCTGGAACGTGTCGACCTCGGCGGACTGGGTGCGGACGACGTCACCGGCGAGCTTCTTCGCCGTCGCGTCGCGACCGTTCTTCTGCTCGTCCTCGGCCATGGTGATCGCGCCCTTGTGGTGGGCGATCATCAGCTCCGCGAACTTGCGGTCGAATTTCGTGCCCTTGGCGGCCTTGAGGTCGGCCATGTCCTGCTCGGACATCATCCCGGACATGGCGGAGTCACCACCGTGGTCCATGCCGGGCATGCTGTCCGACGCATCCGAGGCGGGCACTTCCTTGCCCCAGGACTTCAGCCAGCCCGTCATCGTCCGGATCTCGGGGTCCTGAGCCTTCTCGATCTCCCCGGCGAGCTTCTTGATCTCCGCGTCCGAGGCGCGGCCTTCGGCCAGCGCGGACATCTCCAGGGCCTGCTCGTGGTGCGGGATCATCGACTGCGCGAACGTCACGTCCGCGTCGTTGAAGGCACCGGCCCCGGGGCTCTTCTCCGAGCCGGTGGTGGCCGCGGCGGACGTCTTGTCGCCGTCCATGCCGGCCATGTCGTGCTCCTCGCCGCCGCCACAGGCGGTCAGCGTCAGGGCTCCGGCCGCCAGGACGCCGACGAGGGCGAGACGGCGGGCGAACGGGCGCGACGAGACGTGTTTGAAGTAGGCCATGACGAATACACCTTGCTGTGAAGTCATTCTGCGGATCTGTGGGCACGACGTGTCTCCGGGCGGCGCGACAGGGCGCGTCCGGGGCGCGGGCCGGCCTAGGTCCGCAGGACCGACAGTTCGGTGAGATCGGGCGGGCGGGGTGGAGGGCCGGGGCGCGGCGAGAAGACGGCCTTCGGCAGATGTACGCCCGGCAGCCCCGGCCGGCGCGTGAACGCCGTGTACAGCAGGGCCCCCAGTGCCCAGGCGCCGAGCACGGCGACACACAGGGAGGTCATGTCCATACCGGTGGAGGACCCGTGGGAGGACGCGGAATCGTCCGACGCCATACCGTCGTCCGGGCCCTTCGCGTCCCTCGCGTCCGTCGCGACCTTCGTGTCCGTCGCGACCGCGGCGACCGTGACGTCCCCGGTGCTCATACCGGAGGCCGCGGGGCCGCCCATATGGGAGGAGGACGCTCCGGTGGCCGCGCTCGACGTGCCTTCGGGGTGCCCCAGCGTGTGCATGGCGAACACCCCGAGCGCGAGCACGACGACCAGCAGGAGGTGTCCGACGACACCACCCACCCGTGCGTACCTGCTCGCGATCATCACTCTCCGTTCGGTTTCCCACCGTAGCCGACAGGCCGAGGGGTGAAGGGCCGAGAAGCCGGGAAACCCGATGACACCATACCCTAGAGGGGTATAGATTGCCGATCGATGTGAGCCAGATCTCGGTACACGGCCGGCGCAGGAGCCACGGAGGAGTCATGGACCACTCAAGTCATCACGAGCACGGCGAGCACGGCGGGCACGGCGGGCACGGCGGGCACGGCGAGCACGCTGGACACCCGTCTGCGTCGCAGTCTTCCTGGCGCACCGCCTCCCAGGCGACGCTGCACTGCCTGACCGGGTGCGCCATCGGCGAGGTCCTGGGCATGGTCATCGGCACCGCGGCCGGCCTGTCCGCCGGTGCCACCATCGTCCTCGCCATCGCCCTGGCCTTCGTCTTCGGTTACGCGCTCACGATGCGCGGTGTCCTGAAGGCGGGGGTGCCCGTCCGGCAGGCCCTGAGGGTGGCGCTGGCCGCCGACACCCTCTCCATCGCCGTCATGGAACTCGTCGACAACGGGGTCATGCTCACCGTCCCCGGGGTGATGGACGCGGGGCTCACCACCTTCCTGTTCTGGGGAGCGCTGGCCTTCGCCCTGGCCGTCGCCTTCGTGCTGACCGTGCCGGTCAACCGCTGGCTGATCGGCCGGGGCAAGGGCCACGCGGTCGTCCACGCCTACCACTGACCGGAGGGGCGGGCGGCTGTGCCCGCCGCCCGCCCCCAGGACCCGCCGGGCGTCAGGCCGGTGCCGGTGCCGGTTCCGGCGCGGCCCCGGTCAGGCGACCCGTGCGGTGCAGCCCGTACAGGGCCCCCGCGCAGGCGAGGCCGAGCGCGAGCAGACAGAACCAGGGCAGCGCGGACATCCCCGCCGAGCGGGCGGCGTCGAGGGACGCCCCCGTGAGCAGATTGCCGAGCGTGATCCCGACCCCGCAGATGGTGTTGTAGAGCCCGTAGTGGGTGGCGACCAGGCGGTCACCCGAGAGCCGGACGATGGTGTCCATCTCGAAGGGGTACGCGATCATCGTCCCCAGGGCGAGCAGCAGCGCGGAGAGCGCCGGCGGAACCGCCGCGAGCAGCCACAGCCCCACGCCGCCCCGCGGAACCGGTACGGCCGCCGCGAGCAGCAGCGGTACGAAGGCCAGGCCCATCGCGGCCAGCCCCCGGACGAGTGCCTGGCCCGGTTCGACATGGGCCTTGCACCAGGCGGTCACCCGGGTCTGGCCGAGGATCGTGCTCAGCCCGGAGACCGCGAACAGCAGCGCGACGGCGGCCGTCCCGAACTGCCCGTCGCCGCCAAGGCGCCGTACCTCCAGCGGCAGCGCCAGGTAGACCTGGAAGGTCAGGACGTACGAGCCGATCATGGCGGCGGAGAAGAGCAGGAAGGGCCGGTTGGAGAAGACCAGACGCCACTGTGACAGCACGCTCTCCCGCCGCCCGTCCTCGTGCTTCTTCGCGTCGTCGGCGCGGCGCGCGGGCAGCGCGCGGATCTGCACGACGCTCAGCAGCGCGAAGATCCCGGCCGAGACCAGGCAGGTGATCTGGAAGTCCACGCCCGTCAGCACCATGCCCACCAGCGGGCCCAGCAGGATTCCCGCCTGGTAGAAGACGTTGAACAGCGCGAACGCCTCGACCCTGCGCTCCCCGGCGTCGGCGGCCAGATAGGCCCGCACGGCGGGGTTGAACAGGGCGCCCGCCAGCCCCGTGGCCGCGGAGGCGGCCAGCAGTCCCGGCAGCGAACCGACGAACCCCAGGGCCGCGAAGCCGACGGTGCGCAGCACGCATCCGGCGATGATCAGGGGTTTGTAGCCGAACCGGTCCGCAAGCGTGCCACCGACCAGGAACATGCCCTGCTGGCTGAAGTTCCTCATGCCGAGTACGAGTCCGACCAGCCAGCCGGCCAGTCCGACGGTGCCCGAGAGATGGGCGGCCAGGTAGGGCATCAGCATGTAGAAGCCGAGGTTGATGGTGAACTGGTTCACCATCAGCAACTGCACGCTGCGCTCGTACGAACGTACCTGGCCGAGCAGGGCCCTCATCGGCCGCCCTCCTCGGTGGAGGCGGACAGCGCGAGGGGGTCGACGACCCGGGTGCACCGCGTCCAGCGGGTGACCTCCTTCTCGTCCGGCCGGCTCACGGTGTCGGGCTCGTCGGCCGGGGCGACATCGAGCAGCCCGTTCAGGGCGCAGTACTCGTCGTCGTAGACCGTCTCCAGGTAGCGCTGCGGTCCGTCGGGGAAGACGGCCGCGATCCGGGTGTCGGCGGGCAGGGTACGGGCCAGCCACCCCGCCACCAGCGCCACCGCGCCGACGCTCCAGCCGCCGGTGGCGTAGTGGGAGGAGGCCAGCTCGCGGCAGGTACGTACCGCTTCGTGCGGGGCGACCCAGTGCACTTCGCCGAAGTTCTTGTAGGCGACGTTGCGCGGATAGATGCTGGAGCCGAGGCCGCGCATCAGCCGGGTCCTGGCGGGCTGGCCGAAGATGGTGGAGCCGATGGTGTCGACGCCGACGACGCGCAGCTCCGGGTAGAGCTGGCGCAGGACGCGGGAGATCCCGGCCGAGTGGCCGCCGGTGCCCACGCTGCACACCAGCACGTCGACATGGCCCAGTTGGGAGGCGAGTTCGAGGGCGAGCGGGGTGTACGCGGTGGTGTTGTCCGGGTTGTTGTACTGATCGGGGCACCACGCCTGCGGATCCCGGCCGAGCAGGTGGGTCACGCGGTCGCGGCGGGCCTGCTGCCAGCCGCCGTCGGGGTGCGGCTCGGCGACCATGTCGACCTCCGCCCCGTACGCCGTGAGGAGCCGGGTCATCGACGGTTCGAGGCCGGGGTCGGTGACGAGGGTGACGGGGTGTCCGTACACCATTCCGGCGAGCGCGAGCCCGAGCCCGAGGGTGCCGCTGGTGGACTCCACGATCCGTCCGCCGGGGAGCAGTTCGCCCCGGGCGCGGGCCCGCTCGACCATGTGCAGTCCGGGCCGGTCCTTGATCCCGCCCGGGTTGAAGCCCTCCAGCTTCGCCCAGAAGCCCCGCCCGGCCGGGGTGAGCGGCGCGGACACCCGTACGACCGGGGTGTTCCCGACGAGTCCGGAGATCGTGGGGTGGGCGGAGGCGATGTCGGTGGTGAGGGGTGAGTGCATCGTTTCGCTCTCGTTCGATGAAGCGCTGGTGGGGGACGCGGTTCATCTCGCGTTCTGCCGTGACGCGCCGGGGGCCGTGGGCCTCCGGTCGCGCCGCCAGTACGCGGCAGCCGGTGATGACGACGGCTGCGGACGGGCTTTCTAGATGCGCCACCGGCAGACGGCGGTGAGGGTGGATCTGCCCGAGCGCTCCGTCCGGGCCGTGCACGCCTCCCGCGCGGGGCCCGGCCGGTCTCCGGCGGTTCCGGTACGGGCGGGGACGACGGCGGGCAGGCCCAGGACGGCGGGCGAGGGCCGTTGCGTGTCAACGGCGGAGCGGGTGACGACGCTCGGCAGGCAGTGAGTCTGGGGGTGCCGGTGCTCCTGCGTCCCGAGCACCGCGACGTCCGGGACGCCGGAGAGGTCAGAGACGCCGGAGACGGGAGCGACGGGGGCGACGGGGGTGACTGCGGTCGGTTTCCTCGGAGTGTCCGTGCCGTCGTCGGCCCGCGCGTGCGACACGTCGCACAGAAGGGCCGTCAGAAGTACGGCGCAGACCAGCAGCAGGTGCAGGGACAGGGCACGGACCGAGCGGGGGCCCAGGGGCGGGCGGGGGAGCGCGGGCAGGGAGAACGGCACGGATCCTCCGTGGCAGGGCCGCTCCCCGGACGCCGGGCGTCGGAGGGGAAAGCAGCGGCAGGTTCGGCGAGATGGCGGACCGAGAAGGGCGGACCGGGACGGCGGACGGCGCCGCGAGGGCGCGGTCCGGCGGCGGAGCCGGCGTCTTCTAGACGCGCAGGACCACGGGGCCTCTCGCCTCGGCCGACGACGGGGCGGCCGACCCGGAATGCCGCGCACCGTACTTCCCGCCCGCCGGTATCACGGCCGCTGGACCCCACACCCGGGGCGTGGCGCACGGCGCTGCCTGCGCCTGCGCCGACTGCGGCTGCCCCGGCACGCACTCCGTGGCCGGATGGGACGGGCCGTCGGGTCCGTGCCCGTCGCGGCTCGCCGATACGGAGACGGCCGGTGTCCCGTCGCCGCCGTGTACGTCATCGGTGGCATCCGAGGCTGCCGCGAAGGCGTTGCCGTGCGGCGCGACATGTCCGGCGACGCTGCCGGCGTCCGGACCGTGCGTGTATACGAAACCGATCAGCAGGGCGGCCAGCCAGAGCACGCGCAGGGGGCCCGCCGCATGGCGGGCTCGTGCGATACCGAATGGTGGCCGAGCCGTGATCATGTGGTGATCCTAAGGGCTTCCCGATGCGGCCCTGACACCATCCCGGAAACATCGCGGCAATCAGCCTCGTACATGGCCGGTATTCGCTCGGTACCCGTTCCGCTCTTCGAAACGGCGCCGCTTCCGGCGGCCGGCTCAGCCGCGCCGGGGCGGAGCGAGTTTCTCCAGGTCGAGGCTGATCTCGAAGGGCACCGGGCGCCGGAGCGAGTCCCTGAAGATGCCGACCGGCACGTAGGACGCGGTCGGCTCGTCGAGTTCGTAGACGTGGACCACGGGCGCTCCGTCCTCGTCCTCGATACGCCAGTAGTGCGGGATGCCGGCCTCGGCGTATTTGCGGAGTTTCACCGTGCGGTCGCGGTGGGCGGACTCGGGGGAGACAACCTCGACGGCGAGTCGCACTTCGTCCGGTGCGAACCAGGTGCGGTCACTCTCGAATTCGGCCGTCGTCACCACGAGGTCCGGCTCCGGGCGATTGCGTTGGTCGAGTTTGATGGTCATCTCACGGCCGACTCTGACGTCGGCGGGCGCCTGCTCCATGAGAGCGACGGTGAGCATGGTGACGAGGTGGCCATGCCACCACCTCTGCGGCGACATCATGAAGACGAGCGCTCCGTCGATCAGCTCGGTGTGGCGGGGTGCCTCGGGGAGGCGGTCCAAGTCCTCCGCGAGCCAGCCTTCCGCGCGCGGCGGGCGCATCCAGTCGGGCAGTGCGGTCATGCCCCAATCGTACCGATCAGGAGCGTGCCTCGGGGGCCCGACCGGTAGGTTCTGCGTGCTTCTGCTTGATACGGACCGCTTCCTTCCTGACCTCGGCCTGGGTGGCGCGTTCGCGGACCAGCCAGTCGGGGTTCTCCTCCTTCAGCGCGTCGATCTCCTCCGTGGTGAGCGGGTCCGTCACGCCGCCGCGGGCGAGGCCCGCGATGGAGACGCCCAGCTTCGCCGCGACGACCGGGCGGGGGTGCGGGCCGGTGCGGCGCAGGGTCGACAGCCACTCGGGCGGGTCGGCCTGCAGCGCGTTCAGTTCGTTGCGGGAGACGACACCCTCCTGGAACTCCGCGGGGGTGGCCTCCAGGTACACGCCCAGCTTCTTCGCCGCCGTGGCGGGCTTCATCGTCTGGACAGTGGTCTTGTGCGAGGTCATGAAGCCCAGCGTAACGAGCGTGTGCGCGCCCTCCGACCACGGCCGGTAATCTGGCGGGGTGACAGGCTCGGACGCACCTCCCTCATTCAGGCTCGCCTACGTACCGGGGGTGACGCCCACCAAGTGGGTACGGATCTGGCACGAGCGGCTGCCCGGCGTTCCCCTGGTCCTCAGCGGGGTCTCCGCCGCCGAGGCGCCCGAGGTGGTGCGGGGCCGGGGCGCCGATGCCGGGCTGGTGCGGCTGCCGATGGACCGGAGCGGGCTCAGCGCGATTCCCCTCTACACCGAGACGACCGTCGTGGTGGTGCCCAAGGACCATCTCGTGGCCGCCGTCGAGGAGGTCTCCGCCGCGGAGCTGGCCGACGAGGTGGTGCTGCACCCCCTTGACGACACCCTGGAGTGGGAGCGCCCGCCCGGCCTTCCGGCGGTCGAGCGGCCCGCCACGACGGCGGACGCGGTCGAGCTGGTGGCGGCGGGCGTGGGGCTGCTCGTGGTGCCGCAGTCGCTGGCCCGGCTCTACCACCGCAGGGACCTCACGTACCGGCCGGTGACGGACGCCCCCGAGTCGCGGGTGGCGCTGTCGTGGCGGGAGGACGAGACCACCGATCTGGTGGAGCAGTTCATCGGGATCGTCCGGGGGCGGACCGTCAACAGCACCCGGGGCCGCCCCGCGCCCGTACCCGAGGACAAGTCGAAGCCGACGGCGAAGGCCAAGGCGAAGTCGAAGACGACGGCGAAGAGTGCCGCGCGGAAGCCCGCCGCCGGCAAGGGCGCGCGGAGTGGCTCCGGAGGCGCCAAGCGCGGCAAGCCGCGTCGCCGGTCCTGACTCGCAGGTCCGGGGAACCGGCCCCGCGGCCCGCGCGTCCTTCGACCTGATGGCGATACGTGAGAGTTCCGCGGACGAACGGCCCGTCACCCGGGGGTGGGCCGGCTGCCTGGCTGTGGTGGGCGGGTTTGCGACCGGGGCCGTGGTGTGGTTCCTCGGGGCCGCTCCCGGCGTACGGGGCGGGTTCGAGGGGGAGCGGGATCTCAGCCTCCTCTACGTCGAACTGCCCCTGCTGCTGTTCGGGATGCCCGCCCTCGCCCTTGCCGTCTGGGCGCTGGCCGCCGGAGTCCTGCGGGTCAGGGAGGGCCTGGCCGCGCTCATGATGGTCGGCGTGCTCGCCCTCGCCGCGTGGGCCGGGGCGGAGTGGCTCGACGTACGGACCGCCCCGTTCACGCGTGGCGGCCCCTGGTGACCCGCCGGGGCTGACCTACGGTGGCCCGGCGCGGCCCCTCCCCGCCCGCCGTGACCGCCAGGACGGCGAGCAGGGCCAGTGCGGCGGCCGGGCCCAGGACGGTCCAGGGGGCCAGTTCCGCGTACGGCTGGTTCTCCGAGAGGAGCCGGCCCCACTCCGGCGCCGGTGGCTGCTCGCCCAGGCCCAGGAAGCCGAGCGAGGCCAGCACCAGCACCGCGGTCGGCAGGCGCAGCAGGGCGTTGCGCAGCAGCGGCGGGAGCAGCGCCGGGAGGAGATGACGGCGCAGCACCTGGCGGCGCCCCGCGCCGAGAGCGGTCGCGGCGGCGACATGGCCGCTCGCGCGCTCCTGCTCCAGCAGCGCCGCGGTCTGGGCGGCGTACGGGCTCCAGCCGACCACGCAGACCGCCAGCGCGGCCCCGTACACCGAGGGCCCGGTGACCGCCGTGACCAGCAGCCCGGCCAGGACGGCGGGCAGCGTCGCCACCACGTCCGTCAGCCCGGCGCTCACCCGCGGGGCGAGACCGAGCAGCACCCCGGCGAGCGCGCTCACCGCCGTCACCGCCAGCGCGACGAGGGCCGTGCGGAGCGCGCCGTGGCCGACCCGCGCCAGCAGATCGCGGCCGAGCGCGTCGGTGCCCAGCGGATGCGCGGCGGACGGCGGCAGCAGCCGGGCCGCCGTGTCGACGTGCAGCGGATCGCGCAGCGCCCCCGCCGTGACGAGGACCACCAGGACGAGCGCGCAGGCCCCGGCGGCGTACCGGACCCAGCGCCGTACGGGCAGCGGCGGCCGGTGCAGGGCGGGCAGCGCGCCGTCGCGCAGCGCCGGGCCGAGCAGGGCGCGCCGCAGCCCGCCCAGGGCGAGGCCCGCGCCCGTGCCGAGCAGGATCAGCGTCAGCGTGCCGGCCTGGAGCAGGGGCAGGTCCTGGGCGACGGCGGCGTCCAGGACGAGCCGGCCGAGCCCCGGGATGTTGAAGATCTTCTCCACCGCGACGGCGCCGCCGACCAGCGCGACGAGCGTGGGCAGCAGTTGCGGGAGCACCCCGGGCAGCGTCCGGCGCAGCGCGTGCCGGGCCGTGTGGCCCGGCGGGAACCCGGCGGCGTGCCAGGTGCGCGCCCAGGGTTCGTTGAACGCGGCGGGCAGCGCCTGTTCCAGCAGCCCGCCGATCATCGCGCCGGACGGCACCCCGAGCGCCAGCGCGGGCAGCACCATCGACGCCGGCCCGTCCCAGCCGCTCGACGGGAGCCAGCCGAGCCCCACCCCGAACACCGTGGCCAGCGTCGACGCCAGCAGGAACTTCGGCAGCGCGGCCAGCAGCGCCGCCGGCCCGCCCGCCCCGCCGTACCGCAGCTTCCGCCGGGAGCCGAGCAGGAGCGTACGGGCGCAGACCGCCCCGGCGACCAGGGCCGTGACCAGCAGCGCGCCCAGTACGAGGGTCGCCGAGATCCCGAAGGCCGCCGCCACGTCGGGCAGCACCGGCTCGCCGGACACCCACGACGTGCCCGCGTCGCCGCGCGCCAGCCCGCCGAGCCAGCGGCCGAGGAGGGCGAGCGGCCCGTCGTCCAGGCCGAGTTGCTCCCGTACGGCGGCGAGCGCCTCAGGTGTCGGGTCCTGCTCGGCCGACCGGGTGCGCAGCACGGTCAGCGCCGGGTCGGTGCGCGAGAGCCAGGGCAGCAGCGCGACGGTGACCAGCAGGGCGGCGCCGGCGGCCAGCCGGCCGGCCCCGGCGCGCCACACGACGCGGCGGTACGGGGCGGCGCCGGGGGCGCCGGGGGTGACGGCCACTCAGCGGAGGCGGGTGTCGGCGTCGATCAGGGAGCGCTCGCGCGGGTCGAGGAGCACGCCCTCGACACCGGTGGCGATGCCCTGCACGACCTTCTCGTGGACCAGCGGGACGACGGCGTCGGTGCGCAGGACCGCCGCCTCGGCCGCCATGGTCTTCTGCCGCCTGCGCTCGGTGTCGCCCTCTTCGGCGGCCGCGGCGATCGCCCGGTCCACGGCCGGGTCCTTGAGCCCGGCGATGTTGTAGACGCCCTTGCTGGTGAAGTCGCTGGCGAGGTACGAGACGGCGTCGCCGGTGTCGAGCAGCGTGACGCGGGAGAAGACGAGCGCGTCGTACTTCCCGGCGAGCAGGTCCGCCTCCATCTGCGTGTACTCGCGGACGTCCTGCTTCACCGTGAACCCGGCCTTCTCCAGCTGCTGCTGGAGCACGGTCGCGGCCTCGGGGAGTTCGCTCCGGTTGGTGTACGTGGCGAGGCGCAGCGTTTTCCCCTTGGTCGCGGACCTCACCTCCGCCGTGCTCGCGGCCGCGGCGCGGCCGGTCACGGCGGTGCGGTCGCCGGCGGCCCAGGGGATGCCGGGGCCGAAGAGCCCCTTCGGCGCGTCGGCGTACCCGCCGAAGACGGAGCCGACCAGCGCCGGGCCGTCCACGGCCTCGCGGGCGGCGGCGCGCAGCGCGGCGTCGGTGAAGACGCCGCTCGCGGTGTTGAGGACGAGGCTGTCGGTGCGGACGGACGGCACCTCGTGCCGGGTCTTCGCGTCGAGGAGCTTCGCCTGCGAGGTGGGTATCCACTCGGCGATGTCCACGTCGCCCGCGCGCAGCGCGTTGGCGCGGGCGGTGCCGTCGGCGATCCAGGAGACGTCGATGCCGGGGGTCTTGGCCTGGCCGCCCCAGTAGCCGTCGAAGCGCCGGAGGGTGGCCTTGGAGGTGCCGGTGAGCTTGGTGACCTCGAAGGGGCCGGTGCCGTTGCCCGCCGGGTCGACGGAGCCGTCCTTCGCGTAGGCGCCCGCGGCGAGGATGCCGAGCGCCGGGGAGGCGAGGCGCAGCGGGAGCACCGGGTCGGCGGCGCCGGTGGTGATCCGCACCGTGTTCGCGCCCTCGGCCTTCGCGGTCAGCGTGACGTCGCTGAGCACGCGCGGCCTGGTCTTCGCGGCGCCGGCGTGGTCGAGCGCGTTGACGACGGCGGCCGGGGTGACCTCGGTGCCGTCCTGGAAGGAGGCCTTGCGCAGCTCGAAGGTCCAGGTGGTGGCGTCGGTCCGCTTCCAGGACGTGGCGAGCGCCGCCTTCGCGGTGCCGTCGGCGCCGAGCGCGGTCAGGCCCTCGGCGACGGACAGCTTGCTCAGCACGGTGGCGTCGTTGCTGTACGGGGAGAGCGCCTGGACCGGCGGTACGGCGAGGGCGACCCGCAGCCGCTTCGCACCGTCCGCGCCGGACCCCTGGCCGGCGGCGGAGTCCGGGCCGCTCGCGGCGAAACAGCCGGCCAGCAGGGGCGGGAGCGTGAGCGCCGCGAGCACGCCGCGGGTGGTGGTGCGCATGGGGCAGGTCCTTCTGTACGGGCAGGGGATGCCCGCCGGGACGTGTGTGCGCTCCGCGTGCACTCCGGGAGCGAACGCAGCATATAAGGCAAGCCTTACCAATCCAGCCCCTGGGGTGGGTGAATTCTCAACCCGAGGCGCCCGCCGCCGGTGGCGCGCCGCCCGTACCGGAGGTGCTGACGGACAGTTCGCTGATGCCCGGGCTCGTACTCGTACCCCTGTGGGCAGCGGCATGGACGGTGATCCGGACGTAACGGCCCGGGGCGCCCGGCCGGAACGGCCTCCAGCGGGCCCCGTCCGTGGACGTCTCGATCCCGTACGTGGCGGGGCGCGGCTCCGTCCACCGCGGCGTGACGGCGGCGATCGGCACCGGGCGCCCCAGGTCGACCGTGAGCGCCGCCGTGGCGTCCCCCTCCGCGGGCGCCCACGCGGTCGCCGGGCTGCCGTCGACGGCCGCCGCCGCATACTGTCCCGGCTGCTCCGAGGTGGCGCTCACCGGACGGCAGCGGGCCGCGTTCCCCGTCGCCGCGAGGTCGGGGCGGCGCGTGGGGAGCGTCAGCGTGGAGTCGAGCAGGCGGTCGCCGGCCGGGGTGTGCACGGTGAACGGCGCGCCCGACGTCAGCCGCACCGTCGTCTCGCGGGCGCCGAGGGCCACGTCGTACGTACGCCCCTGCCAGCGCAGCCCCCGTACGGTCACCCCCCGCGCGAGCTGCGGCGGCAGCATGGGATCGAGGCGTACGCCGTCCGCGCGCTGCCGCAGCCCCGTCAGCCCGTGCGTGAACACCTGGAGGAAGCCGCCCTTGCCGGTCAGGAAGTCCTGCGCGGGCGAGCCGGCGAGCGGGTCGTCCGCCCCCGCCTTGGTGCCGCGCGCCTCGGAGAAGAGCGCGAACGGGCCGCGCACGAACGGCCGGATCGCCCGCTGGAGGTACGTGTACGTCACGCACCCCGGCTCCCCGATCGCCGCGGCGTCGATCGCCTGGACCGAGTCGGTCATGGCGGGCCCGTCCGGGTCGGTGCGCTCCGCGTAGTAGTCGAGCGTCGCCGCGGCGGCGCCCGGGGGCATCGGCCACTCCAGGGGATACATCAGCAGCACGGTGTCGGCCTGTTTGATCCGCGATCCGTCGTACCCGGCGTACTGGAGGTAGATGTTCCGTTTCGGGTCGTAGGGGATCCGGATCCGGTCCGCGATCCGGGTCCACGCGGCGGGCGGCTCCTCCCCGACGAGCGCGGCGGCCTCGGTGGCGCGGCGCAGCGCGGTGGCGGCGCCCGCGTTGGTGAAGACGCCGTCGGTGACGCCGTTGCTGTACTCGTCGGGGCCCGCCACCTCCTTGACGGAGTAGCTCCCGTCGTCGTTGGCGGTGACCCGGGAGGCCCAGAACTCCGCGATCCCCTTGAGCAGCGGCCAGCCGCGCTCGCGCAGCCAGTCGCGGTCCCCGGTGGCCTCGTAGTACTGCCACGCGGCGAGGGCGATGTCGCTCTGGAGGTGGATCTGGGTGACGCAGTGCGGCGGATTCCAGGACTGGCACTCCGACCAGAGGAGGCCCGCCTCGCCACTGGTCCACGGGTAGAACAGCCCCTTGAAGCCCAGCTTCTCGGCGTTCGACGCGGCGCCCTCCCTGGTGCGGTAGCGGTACTCCACGACGGAGCGCGCCAGTTCGGGGCGGGTGGCCAGCAGCGCGGGGAACATGAAGACCTCGGCGTCCCAGAAGATCAGGCCCGCGTAGTTGTCGCTGGTCAGTCCGGTCGGCGCGATGCTGTCGGAGGCGCCCGCGCGGGTGCTGGTCAGCAGCCCGTACTGGGCGGCGCGCAGCCAGGCCCGCAGATCCGGCATCCCTGGTGCGTCGACGACGCCGATACCGGCGGACCACAGGGGCGCCCACGCGGCGGCGTTGGCGGCGAACAGCGCGGGCCAGCCGCGGCCGGCCGCCCGCCGGGCCGCGGCCACGGCGGCGGCGCGCGGATCGCGGGCGGTCAGCGCGGTGTCGACGCCGACGTACTTCACGAAGCGGTACGTACGGTCCGCCCGCACCCGGACGGGCCCGTGGAGCGCGGGCCGCACCACCGAGGCGACCGCGCCGGCCGTCCCGGTGCCCTTGGCGCGGAAGGTGTCGGCCTCCGCGTCGCTTCCGGTACGGGTGAGCCGCCGCGCCCCGCGCCAGTCGAGCGCCCCGGTGACGGTGGCCGTGCCGCTCCAGCGCGGCGTCAGTTCCAGCCGTACGGCGCCGGTGTGCGGGTCGGAGCGGTCGGTGAGCACCTCGTACGTCAGATCGGTGACGCGGCCGTCGGCGGTGGTCCAGCGCAGGGTGGTGACGACGACTCCGCAGCGCAGCAGCACGCGCTGGCGGTAGCGGGAGATCCGGCTGCCGGGGCCGAAGGTCTCGCCGCCCACGCGCACGTCCATCGTGGTCCAGGTGGGCAGCGCGGCGATCACCTGGCGGTCGGCGGTGGTCCCCGGCTCGTGCGCGTAGAGCCCGGCGGCGAAGGCGCCGTCGTAGCGGGGCGTGTAGAGGGGCCAGCCGGTGGCGCCGCCCGGCTCGGCGTACCCGGCGCCGGTGGGCGGGACCCGTACGCCCAGGAAACCGTTGCCGGTGTAGGCGTGGTAGCTGTCGGCGGGATCGATCCGGGTGGCGGCGGGGGACCAGCCGGGCTCGGTCTCCTGTCCGCAGGGCGGTCCTGACGGGGCGTCGGGGCCCGCGGCGGCCCGGCGGTCGGAGGCGGCCCGGCGGTCCGGGGCGGGGGCCGCGTACGCGGCGGGCAGGACGGCCAGCAGCAGCGTGGCCGCGACGAAGGGCGCGGCCGGACGAATGCGGCGGAAGGGGGCGGGGGAGAAGATCACGGGTACGACGGTAGGAAGGCCGTGCCAGGCGGCCCCGTACGGCGCGCGTAGGGGACCGGCCGGCGAGGGGACGGTTACGCCGGGAAGCCGCAGCGTAAACGCAAATCATCACATCGAGTGAAACCCTGGCCCACGCTTGCGGCCAACAACCGACGGTTGCCAGTCTGTTGCTGTCTGTCAACCTGATGGGAGTGGCCCGTGGCCTTCGGTGAGCAGCCCGCCTATCTGCGCGTGGCGAGTGATCTGCGCGAGAAGATCGTCAACGGCGCGCTGCCCCCGCACACCCGGCTCCCCTCGCAGGCCCGGATCCGCCAGGAGTACGGCGTGTCCGACACGGTCGCGCTGGAGGCGCGCAAGGTGCTGATGGCCGAGGGCCTGGTGGAGGGCCGCTCCGGGTCGGGCACGTATGTGCGGGAGCGGCCCGTGCCGCGCCGGATCGCCCGCTCCGGCTACCGGCCGCCGGTGGGGTCCAGCCCGTTCCGTCAGGAGCAGGCGGAGGCGGGCGCGCGGGGGACGTGGGAGTCGAGGAGTGAGCAGGGCGAGGCGTCGCAGGAGATCGCCGCCCGGCTCGGCATCGAGCCCGGCGACCGGGTGATGCGGACGCGCTACGTCTTCCGGGAGGCGGGCGACCCCATGATGCTCTCCACGTCCTGGGAGCCCCTCGCGGTGACGGGGCGTACGCCGGTGATGCTCCCCGAGGAGGGGCCGCTCGGCGGCTGCGGAGTGGTGGAGCGCATGGCGGCCATCGACATCGTCGTGGACAACGTCCTGGAGGAGGTGGGCGCGCGCCCGGGGCTGGCCGACGAGCTGCTGACGCTCGGCGGCGTGCCCGGCCATGTGGTGATGGTCCTGGAGCGGACCTATTACGCGTCGGGGCGTGCCGTGGAGACGGCGGACGTCGTCGTCCCGGCCGACCGCTACCGGATCGCCTACCATCTTTCGGTCAAATAACGGAAGGGCAGGTGTGCGCGCCCGCCTGCCCGGTGCCGGGGCACGCGCTCCGGCGTGTTCGAGCCGCCTCCCGCACTCCGCTCCAACGCCCTTACGGGCCGCCGGAGATGCGCCTGACCACGGAGGATGCCGTTCCGGGAGGCTCGCGGACCCTCTGCGTGGACCGCTCGTCCGACAGGCGGGCGGTGGCCGGGACCGGATGCCCGGGGCGGGCCGGGAGAGGGGGCGCGTTCGGCTGAGTGCGCCCCCTGCCCCCGGTTTTCGGCGCATTGTTGGCCGGATGAGTGCCTCTTTGTGTAAACCCATATTCGCTGAGTAAAGGTCAGGCGTACGCTCGGGCATATGCGGAATGCGGTTTCCTGGAGATCTTCGGAGAGACGCGGCTCGTCGGTGGAAGGGGCTCGATGAACGACAGCGGAGCCCTGCTCCCATGGCTGGTCATACGGGAGGACGACAACGGCAATCGCTACCGCGTCGGCAGGTACGCCACCGAGGACGAGGCCCAGAAGATGGCCGACGGCCTCGGGGTGCGCGGACACGGCCAGACGTACTGGGTGGAGCGGGCCGGCCAGACCACCCCGTAGCCGCGGGCCCGGCCGTGGGGCCCCTGCGGCACCCCGGCGCGTACGACCCCGTGGCGTTTTCGCGTTACGCTCCCGGCGCATGAGTGATCGTGTGGTGGTGGCGGGCGCCGTGTACGACCGTGGCAGGCTGCTGGCGGCCCGGCGCAGCGCGCCGCCCGAGCTGGCCGGCCGGTGGGAGCTGCCCGGCGGCAAGGTGGAGCCGGGGGAGCTGCCCGAACAGGCCCTCGTACGCGAGTTGCGGGAAGAACTGGGCGTGGAGACGCGCCCGGTGGAGCGGGTCCCCGGTGAGTGGCCGCTCAAGCCGGGCTATGTGCTCCAGGTGTGGACGGCCCGGCTCCTCGCCGGGGAGCCCGAACCCCTGCCGCTGGAGGACCACGACGAGCTGCGCTGGCTCGGTCCGGAGGAGATCCACACGGTGGACTGGCTCGACCAGGACCGCCCCGCCGTCGCCGAGGCGGCCCGCCTGCTCGTCCAGGGCCTCCCGTAAACCTCCCGGGTCTTCCCGAAACCTTCCGGGCTTCCCGGGCATCCTGAAACTTCCCGGGCGTCCCGCGACCTCCCGGGCCTCTCGGGCGTCCCGCGACCTCCCGCGCCTCTCGGACCTCTCCTCGGCACCCGCAGTCCAGTGAGGGTAGTTGTCCCGATTTCCGGGTATATGACGGACTGCCCCTCTCGCACGGGCCGAGGGGCCTCCGTCGGTCCTGGGATGTGGTCGGCTTGATCGACACCGCGGACGGCGCCCGCGCCGAGTGGACCTTCCCTGCCGAACCCGGCACCGCGCGCCACGCGCGCCACGCCGTTCGTGACACCCTCCACACCTGGGGCCTGTCCCCCACTCTCCGTGACCTGGCGGTCCTGCTCGTCAGCGAGCTGGTGACCAACTCCCTGCGCTACACCTCCGGACCGATCGGCGTACGGCTCGTCGCCCGGAGCGCCGCGCTGCTGGTGGAGATCTCCGACCCGGTGCCCGACCCCCCGACCGAACGCCTCGCCGGTCCCGAGGACGAGGGGGGCCGCGGACTCCGGCTCGTGGCCTGTTCCGCACTGCGCTGGGGGACACGGCGCGGGAAGACAGGTAAGACCGTGTGGTTCGAGCTGCCCCTCCCTGGTTAGAAGTCTGAAGGGACAACGATCACGACGGACTCGGCTCAAAAAGAACGAGACTGTGCTGTGATCGTGAACGGCGTGCCGGCCGGGGCCGTAGTGCTGAATACTGCGGGCATGGCCGGTCCGGTGCGTGAGCTGGAGGGGACGGTCGCGTGAGCGAGATATCTGGGACGGCGGGCGACGTCGTATGGCAGAGCCATCCACCCGGCTCCATCTATGACTACATCAAGGTGGCTTCCTTCTCGATCGGGCCCGACGGGCTGGTCGACCAGTGGAGCGAGCGTGCCGCCGACCTGTTCGGCATCAGCGCGCACCAGGTCAGGGGCAGGGATCCGGTCGAGGTGTTCGTACCGGCGGATCTGCGGGCCAGAGGCCACCGCACGGTCAAGGAGATCCTCGACGGCAAGGAGTGGACCGGACTGGTCCCGTTCCGGACCGGCGGGAGGAGCGGGGAGCACGGGCTCGCCGAGATCTATGTCATGCCGAGCGAGACGGAGAGCGGCGACCGGGGCGCGCTCTGTCTGGTCGTCGATGTGCGCGCGCTCCAGCGGATCGAGTCCGACCTCGCCGCCTCGCAGGCGATTTTCGGCCAATCTCCCTTCGGATTTCTGCTGTTCGGCACCGATCTCCGGGTACGGCGCGCCAACCAGCGATTCGCACAGGTCTTCGGCGGCACCGTCGGCGACCACCGCGGCCGTACGGTCCACGACTATCTCTCCCGGCCCGAGGCCGACCGGCTGACCGGGGCCCTCAAACGGGTCCTGGAGACCGGAGACTCCGTCAGCGACCTCCAGATCGTCGGCACCGCCCCCGAGGACCAGGAGCGCCGGCACTGGTCGATCAACCTCTACCGGGTGCACAGCGGTTCGGGGCGCACCATCGGCGTCGCCGGGGTCGGCACGGATGTCACCCGCCGTCACAACGCGGCCAGGGAGGCCGCCAGCGCCCGGCGCGACCTCGCACTCCTCAACGAGGCCAGCGCCCGGATCGGCAACTCCCTCGACCTGGAGACCACCGCGCGCGAACTGCTCGGGGTCGCCGTCCCCGGCTTCTGCGACCTCGCCGCCGTCGACCTCTACCAGTCCCTGCTCACCGGCGAGGAGGCACCGCCGGGACGGTGGGGCTCCTCCGGGGCCGAGTCCGGCGGCGGCAGCGCCAGGCTGCGCCGGGTCGCCTTCGCCAGTGCCGTCTCCGACGGACCGCTCGGCACCTCCGGCGGCGGGGACGGGTACGTGTCACCGGACGTCGGCGCCGTCCACCGCTACCCGTTCAGCTCGCAGAGCGCGGGCGCGCTGCGCACCGCCCGCGTGCAGTCCATCCCCGGCGAGCCCGGCAGCCTCGTACGGTCGACGCTCGCCGTCCCGATGGTCGCCCACGACACGGTCATCGGCCTCGCCCAGTTCTCCCGTACGAAGGGCAGCGAACCCTTCGGCGACCAGGACCGGGCACTCGCCGTCGAACTCGCCGCGCGCGCCGCCGTCTGTATCGACAACGCCCGTCTCTACCGCAGGGAGCACGAACGGGCGCTGATCCTCCAGCGCAGCCTGCTGCCGCCGGGCGACCCCGAGGCCGCCGGTCTCGACATCGCCTGCCGCTATCTGCCGGGCAACACCGCGACCGAGGTCGGCGGCGACTGGTTCGACGTCATCGAACTCCCCGGCCACCGCACCGCGCTGGTCGTCGGCGACGTCATGGGGCGCGGCCTGCGGGCGGCGGTCGCGATGGGCGAGCTGCGTACGGCCGTACGGACGCTGGCGCTGCTCGACCTGGAACCCGCCGAAGTGCTCTCCGCGCTCGACGAGATCGCCCGCGGCCTCGGCACGCCCAGCGGGGCGCAGCAGGCGTCACGGGTCGCCCACAAGTCGCGGGACGCGGAGCTGTCCGAGGTCTACCTCGCCACCTGCGTGTACGCCGTCTACGACCCGGTCACCCGGCGCTGCACCTTCGCCAACGCCGGTCATCTGCCGCCGGTCCTGGTCGAACCGGGCGAGGAGGCGCTGATGCTCGACGTGCCGCCCGGTATGCCGCTCGGCGTCGGCGGGGAGCCCTTCGAACAGGTGGACGTCGACGTGGCGGAGGGCGCGCTGCTCGCCCTCTACACCGACGGCCTGGTCGAGTCCAGGGACCAGCCGCTCGACGAAGGGCTGAGCGCCTTCCGCTCGGCCCTCGGCGACGCGGCACGCCCCCTGGAGGACGTCTGCGACCATGTGCTCACCACGCTCGACACCCGGCACGGCGAGGACGACATCGCCCTGCTGATGGCGCGGATCCAGGGCCTGTCCACCGAGGCCGTCGGCGACTGGAGCCTCCCGCGCGAACCGCGCTCGGTGGGCCGCGCCAGGGAGCTGGCCCGCACGCAGCTCATGGCCTGGGACCTCGAACCGCTCGTGGACACCGTCGAACTGCTCGTCAGCGAACTGGTCACCAATGCCCTGCGGTACGGCGAGGGCGAGATCCGGCTGCGGCTGCTGCGTGACCGTACGCTCGTCTGCGAGGTCTGGGACGCGGGCCTCGTCCAGCCGAGGCGACGCCGGGCCCGCGACACCGACGAGGGCGGCCGGGGGCTGCAACTGGTCGGACTGATGAGCGCGGCGTGGGGATCGCGCCGTACGCCGCGCGGCAAGACGGTCTGGTTCGAACTCGCGCTGCCGGACGGGGACTCGGTGAAGGAACCGACGGTGGAGCAGCTGCTGAGCATGTTCTGACGCTGGGCTGGGCGGGCAGGGCCGGGCGACGGCTCGGCGGGCCCGGCGGGCTCGCAGGTCCCTGCGGCCCGGGCCCGCTGTCCTGGGGGCCCGCTGTCCGCGTCAGGCCGTCCGGTCGCGTCAGGCCGTCCGGTCGCGCCGCCCGGGGCCGCTGCCCCGGGCCCGCCATCCGCGTCAAGCCGTCGCGGCCCGTGGGCCGGTGGCCCGCTGTCGCGTTACGCGGCCCGGGGCCCCGCCGTCCGCGTCGCGCCGCGCGCGTCACGCCGCCTTCAGCGCGGCCAGCCGGGCCTCGATCTCCGCGCTGTCGCCGTCGCTGTCCAGCTGCTCGAACTGCGCGTCCAGCGACGACGCGGCCAGTTCCTGCTTGCCCGTCGCCCGTGCCTCCTCGCGCCGTACCTTGTCCTCGAACCGGCCCAGCTCGCTCGTCGGGTCGAGGACGTCGACGTTCTTCACCGCGTCCATCATCTGGTTCTGCGCCCGCGCGGACTTCGCCCGCGCCACCAGCTCGTCCCGCTTGGAGCGCAGCTCGGTCAGCTTGCCCCGCATCTTCTCCAGGCCCGTCTTGAGCTTCTCCACGACCTCCGTCTGCGCCGCGATGGTCGGCTCCGCGGTCCGCGCCTCCTTCTCCGACTGGAGCTGCCGCCCCAGCGCCACCTTGGCGAGCCGGTCGAAGGTGTCGGCCTCCGCGCCCTGGCCGGCCGCGCGCAGCAGGTCGGCCTTCCTGCTCGCCGCGAGCGCCTTCTCGCCCCACTCCCGGGCCGCCGCCGTGTCCTCCAGGTGATCCTGTTCCAGCAGACGCAGATGACCGATGGTGCCGGCCACCGCCTCCTCCGCGTCGGCGATGTTGTTGGTGTAGTCCCGGATGAGCTGGTCCAGCAGCTTCTGCGGATCCTCCGCCTGGTCCAGCAGCGCGTTGATGTTGGCCTTCGCGAGCTGGGTGACCCGCCCGAGAATGGTCTGCTTCGTCATGGCTCCGCTCCTTGTGGGAAGGGTCGTACGCATAGGTAGGAAGGAAGTCGTGCGCACGGGATGATGGGGAAGGTCAGAACCGGCCGCCGCCGCCCATCCGGCCGCGCGTCCCGCCGCCGCCGAAGCTGCCGGGACCGCCCCCGCGGTACCCCCCGCCGAATCCGCCGCCGAATCCGCCGCCCCCTATCCCGCGTCCGCCGCCGAACAGGCCGCCGAGGATGATGCCGCCGAGCATGGCCCCGCCGACGCCGCCGCCCGCGCCCCGTACGCCGCCCGCGCCGTAGTGGCTCCCGTACGACAGCACGTCCCGCTCCGCGAGGTCCTGCGCCTGCCGGGCCAGCGCGTCCGCCTGCTGCGCCTCCGCCAGCGCCGCCTGGGTCGCGCCGGAGCCCGCCTGGGCCTGGGCCCATTCCAGCCGCCGCTGGGCCTCCGTCAGCCGGGTCCGTGCCTGGCTGCCGACCGCGCCGCGGTGCGTGGTGACGTAGTCGGCGGCGGCGCCGATCGCCGAACGCGCCGTCAGCATCGCCTGGTCGAGGAGCGAACCGGCCCGCCGCTCGCCCTCCTCCCGCCGCCGCGCCCCGGTCAGCGCCTCGTCCAGCACCGCGTCCGCCTCCTCGACCCGGCGCAGGGCGTCGATCGGGTCGTACGGTCCCGCGTTCACCGCCCGCCGCACCTCGGCCGTCACCGCCTCCGCGCGGCCGATCCGGCCCTGGAGGTCGGCCGTGGGCACACCGGCCGGAGTGCCCTTCAGCAGGCCCCGGGCGTCCGCGAGATCCGTCTCGGTCTCGGTGAGCGCGCCGGGCAGCTTCCCGGCCGCCTCCGTGAGTTCCCGCGCGCGCCGCTCGACCGCCTCGACCAGCGTCGCCGCCTGCCCCACGGCGCCCTCGGCGGCCCGTACGTGGACGGCGGCCCGCCCGTTGTCGCCCGACTCCACGAAACCGCCCGCCGTGTCCAGGCTGTCCGACGCGAAGACCAGCCGGTCCGCCGCCTGCGCGGGGCAGTCCGCGACCGGCGCGGACGCCGAGGCGGCGTACCGCTCGCGCAGCTCCGCGAGGGTGGCGCGCGCCGTGCCGACCCGCCCGCTCAACTCGCGGAACGCGGCCCGGGCCGCGGCGAGGGCCCCGGGCGCGTTCCGCTCCATGGCCCGCAGCCGGTCGAACGCCTCGGACTCCGCGTCCAGCCGGTTGTCGGCCTCCGTGCAGCGGGCGATGATCTCGTCGAGCATCCGGCGCCGGGTCGCGTCGTCCTCCGGATACGCGTCGTCCAGCTCCTGGCGCAGCCGGAACGCCACGGTCAGCTCGCCCTTCGCGTACGCCACCGCGTCGGTGAAGGGCGCCGCCGCCTCCTCCCCGAACTGCGCGGTGGCGAAGCCGAGTTCCTCCTGGCTGGTGCGCAGGGCGTCGTCCGTCTCGACGAGCCGCCGCTTCGCCGCGGAGTCCAGCTCGGGCAGCGGGGTCTCCGGGGGGCCCGGCCGGCCCCGGGGGCCCTGGGAACCGTCCCCCCACCGCCCGCCCGTGGCGCCCCCGCCGGGTGTCGTACGCGCCCTGGCCCGCCGGCTGCGCTTGGCGAAGGTGTACGCGGCCACCGCGGCCACGCCGACCACCACGACGGCCGGCAGCACCAGATTGGTCGCCGCGCCCCCGTCGGCCGCGGCGCCGCCCGGATCGGCCTCGCCGGGGGTGAGGGCCGGGGTGGGCACGGGGCGGCCCGTCAGTACGGCGCCGTACCCGGCGGCGGCGCCGATCGCCGCGCCCGCCCAGTCGTTCTGCCGCAGCGCCGGCTCGATCGCGGTCCTGGCGACATCGGCGAGCTGCGCGGCGGTGAGTTCGGAGCCGGTGTCGGCGGAGTAGGCGTACTGCCGGTCATGGGTGGCGACGGCGAGCAGGATGTCGCCCTGGCCGAGGCCGTTGCGGGTGGCCGTGGCGTCGGCCCAGCTCTGGGCGGACCGGCCGGAGAAGTCCCGTACGTACGCGACGAAGAGCTGGACGCGGCTGGTGTCGTACAGGTGGTTGAGCGCCGCGGTGACCTCGTTCCTGAGACCGTCGAGGGCCCCCACCTTGTCGGTGATCTGCCCCTGCCGGGAGAGGGTGACCGGGTCCTCGGCGCGGGCGTCCCGGGCCCCGGTCAGGACCGGCCCGCACGCCATGACCATCAGGGTCAGCAGCGCGGCCACGCTCCGGCCGACGGTGCGGGGCCGGGCGCGGCGCGGCCGGGCGCGGCTCACGAGGGACGTCACAGTTCGGAGGTTATGTCCGCATCGGTGGGCTCGCGACCGGACTGGTGAGGGGGAGGAACTGCTGCCGGACAAGTGGGTTCCGGGCACTGATGAGTGTGCGGGAGTGGGTCCGCGTCGTGTGGTGGTTCCCGGTTCTGCTGCGGGGCGGGTGGCGGTTGGGCCGGTCGGGTGACTTCGGCGGTCTCTTTCTCCTCCGTCGGTGGGCTGCCGCTCGGCGGCGATCCTGCCGTGGCGCCGGCCTCGACCTTCACCTGCGTCGCCGCAGCTTTACTCAGGTTGTGGTGACCGGCATCGCGACCGGCAAGAGCGCGTCCTTTCCCTGGCCGAGACACGCTCTGGTGCAGCAGCCATCTGCGTGTACTACTTGAACATCTCATTCGCCAAGGGCGTTGACGTCCAAGGGTAATTGTCGAGTATGCGGCGCAGATCAAGGTTCAGCTGGAATCCGAAGGCCCAGGCGGGGAAGCGGAACGGATGGGCGCGCAGGAAATTGCAGGTGCCCGAAGTGTTCATCCAGTGTACGGTTATTACTCGTCCGTCGATGAACTCGCGTGCGCGGTACCTGGTTTGGTCCGGCGCAGAATCGGGCTGCTTCTCCCTCCACCGACACGCGAGGTGGGTCACGCCCCGAGGCCGGTGGCGGCCGGGTGGCCAGGTGGCCAGTTGGAGGGAGCATTTCGGGTTCTGTGCGTCTCGTGCACCGGCCGGTAGCGGGCAGATGGCAATGAGTGCGCGGACCGTTATCGCAGCATCAAGGGGGGCATCCATGGGTGTGTTGGGGAAAGACCTGAATTTCGGACACCGGCGGCCGCGGCTCGCTGCCGATCGTCTTGTGGACGAGTGGGAAGGAATGACCCGGGAACTGGCCGATGTGCTGCTCGCCTCGTTGGTCAGACGGGATCAGCGGGAGAAAGGTCTGCAGTACTTACGTGGTCTGCTGAGCACGAGTGGCCGTAAGTCGATCCGTAACGTTGCCGCCCATGTCGGCGGTCCTGGCGCGGAGCAGAGTCTCCATCACTTCATCAGCAGCTCCACCTGGGACTGGGTGCCGGTGCGGGAGGCGCTCGCCGCCCATCTGGAGGAGGTCAGCGCACCCCAGGCATGGGTGGTGCGGTCCATGCCGATCCTCAAGGCCGGGTATCAGTCCGTCGGTGTTGATGAGGTGTTCGATCCCTGTATGGGGCAGGCGTTCCGGGGCCAGCACGCCTTCGGTGTGTGGTACGCCTCCGAATCCTTCAGCGTGCCTGTGCACTGGCGGCTGCACCTTCCGCAGACCTGGGTGCTTGATGACAACCGGCGGCGGCGGGCCGAGATTCCCGAGGCCGTCGACGAGGAGACGGAGGAGGAGTGCGCCTCTTCCGCCGTCCTGACGACGATGACCTCGTGGCGGGTGCCGGTGCGGCCAGTGGTGCTCAACACCTACGTCGCACATATCGCGGCCACTGTCGGCCGGTTCACTCGCGCGGGCGTGCCGGTGCTGGTGAGGGCGGACGGCGCCTCCCTGCTCACGATGCGCGATCCCGCCCTGCCCGGATACGGCGGGGGGCCGCTCGGAGCCCAGCAGATCCTTGCGGGTGTGAGGGGACTGGGCCGCCCTGTCGAGTGGGCCGACCCGGCCGGAATGCCCTGTGTCCGACGCACTTCGACGGCCGTCACGGTACGCGTGGGCGCGGCGAAGTCCGCGCGCCTGAGCCGTGTCGGCGCCGGAGGCGAGGATCTGGTGCTGCTGGGTGAGTGGGAGGACAGCGGGCACGCGCCGACAGCCATGTGGGTCACCAACATGGCCTCCGTACCGGCCGGAGTGCTGCTGCGGATGACCAAGCTGGCGGGGCGGGCCCGCCGGGACCTGGCGGAGATCGGCGAGCAGGTCGGCATCAAGGACTTCGAGGGGCGGTCGTTCCGCGGTTGGCACCGGCACATCACACTGGCTTCTGCGGCCCATGCGGTCGTGGTGCTCGCGGGTAACAGCCCAGCCAGAAGCCTGACCGACTGCGCGTAACGCTCCATACGACGGCCCGGTCTCCGTTCACTCGGATGTTCCGCCCACAGCGGTTCGCTCATCTGCAGGCCGGTCCGTCTTCCGGCCGCATCGAGGGAGCCATAGCCCCCTGAGTACTCCTCGCCTTCGAACTGAGGGCCGTCGTGGCCTGCCGGACACGGCTGTCGAGCACGAGGGGAACGCTGTGCCGGTCATCGGGTCGTGCGGCAGGGCCGCGGCAATCCCGCCCGCCCGGTGAAACAAGGTGCCCGGAGGATCCGCCGGTTTCCGACAGACGCCGCCCCCCGCACCGGGCCGGCCGGTGACCATCTGTCCCTGGCGTACGTTCCGCTCCGAACTGGTGCTGCGCTTGGCGGGGGATGGTGACCGAAGGCTCGCCCGGATCCGGCACAGTTCTTCCTCTCTCACCGGGCCTGCCCTCGTCGGCCCGTCCTCCGCAACGACCTGCCGCACACTTTTTCAGATCCGCGGCAGCGGCCTCGGGTACTGCCGGCGACTTGACGGAGATGCCCCGCGGCCCGTGTGTGCGTGGACGGAAGCGGTGATGCTGGGCGGGCGCTCAACCGCCTCGTGCACCGGGAAGGACCACGGCCGTCAGCGGTTGACTCGTCGTTCGGCTGTTGTCCGACCGCTACGGACACGCTGTTTGCGCAGCGAGCCGACGCCTGCCGCACGACGTACCACAGGTCCTACGGCTACCAGCGAATCTTCTGAATCCGGTCCTGTGCGAAGATCTGCTCCGGGCCCGGCCGGCAGAGTGTTGCAGCGCGGATTCCGCAGGTCGGAGGGGGACTTGACGTACTCCGGCAAACTTGACACAGTATCGCATTCTTCGTTGGCGTGTCTCAGCGCGTACCGCATGATCTGTGCAGTGCTTCACGCGGAGCTTCACAAGCCAAGGGGGAAAGCGTTTTCATGGATCTTGCCGTCGGCCTGACCAGCCGATTACCCACCGCTGCCGCGGGCCCTTCCCGGCCGGTGCCCATCGCGACGCTTGAGCTCAAGCCGTCCGGCGTACCTCACACCCAGCGGCAGAACAAGCCCCACGTCCGTGGACCCTTCGAGTCCGGACATGACATCGAGCCGGTCCTGGTGCGCCGGCTGGCGAAGAGGGGTGTCGACGGCACGCACCGGCTCGCCGCCGTCCGCATTCTCGTATCTCACTCGCACCGGTCGGACCGAGCCGCCGTGGAGCGCACCGGACTGAGCGACCGGGGGGTCGGCAGGGACGGCAGCGTACGGCCACTCGGCACCACTGAGGGCTGTCGCCGCGTCGCCGCGCGGGCGGCCGTCGACCCAAGCCCCTTCCCTCGGGAACCGGTCCGTGGGCCCGGGCTGTCCGCGGAAACCGTCCGAGACGTACGGGACCGGCTGAGCCGCGATCTGGGCCCTGTGCCGCAACGACAGCGCCAGGTTGTCGAGCACGCCGGCATCTTTCCGTGGATACCCCGACTGCAGCCTCCGCGCGGTCGGCCGCATGACGAACCACTGCGCGCCGAGGAGCGGAAGGCCTTGGCCGACGCGCACGCACGCACGGCGCGAGGCGCGGCGTGAGCAGGCTGCGTCGGCCGACCACGGCGGAGCCCCACGGTCCCGCACTCGTCGCCACGCCGGTGGGCCTTGCCGGCGGCGTGCCGATCACCATGGAGATGGTGGCGGACCACCTGGCCGGGCGGCGCCTGCCCGAGGCCGACCGACGTCGAGAGGCCGGACACCGATCCGGTGCGGTGCCTGGACCCGGACGCATCGAAGACGGTGGTCACGGAGATCGACGGGCCCACACGGACGGTGGCACTCTCGGTGGGGTGGCCGAAATGCTGGCGTACAGCGTGCCGGTGAGCCTCGGTTCGCACGTGGGCCGGGCTGCTGGACGCGCGGCCGGAGGCTGCGCTGATGAGGATCCGAGCGGTCCAGGGTGTCGAGGCCGGTGACGATGTCGAGCGCGCCCGGGTGTCGGGTCGAAGAGGGCGACGAGACCGTGTCGACGGATGAGGGCATCCGGCGGTGATCGGCCGCTCGGGCGGTACCGAGGGCGCGCTGCCGACCGGCGGGTGAGCTGCCGCGGGTGCGGGCGGCGAATGAAGCCGATCGCGACAGCGCCCTGGGCGTTGCGGACGGTGGACGTGGCGACGGGTGAGGCCACTGCGGAGCATCACCGGCGCTCGGACGGGTGTGCCGTTCCGGCGGCCGGGATCGTCGCGAGGTGATGGTCGTTTGGTGCCGGCGGACGTGGTGGTGGAGAAGTCCGGTGTCGACAGGATGCCGGAGACGCGTCGGAACGCGCAGGCGTACTTCGACCAACTGGCCATCCGCTGAGCGGGCCGCTGGTCGTCCTGGTCGAACCCGACGGGGCTCGGCAAGCTCACCCCGGCCGTAAGGGAGAGGTCCTCCCTGGCACCGTTCTCGGCCTCGGCACCGGAGCATCTCGGCCGGCCTGCCGGGCTCTCGTTGTTCGCCGGTGATGTCGACCAGCAGCTGAGTCGACGACGCCGGATTCCGTCCGTGTGACGCACGCCAAGACCATCATTCCTGCCGGGAAGAGCCAGACCATTTCCGGGAGGGTTTTTCGTCGTAGGCGAGAGCGCTTGCCTCGCTCGGCTCTGCAAAGTCCGCATCACAGGACTTCCCCGGCCGGCGGACCAGATTTCAGTATCCATTCACATCGAAGGGAAACAGGTATGTCCGATTTCGTGCTTTCTTCGGAATCCGGCGACGCGGCGGAAGTGCGCCGTCGCAATCGGGCGATCGTCGAGAAGTACATGGGAACCAAAGGCGAGGACCGGCTGCGGCGGCATCTTCTTTTTGCCGAGGAGGGCAGTGGCGGTCTCTGGACGAACGACACCGGGCAGCCGATCATGACGCACGGCCGGGACCGGCTCGGTGAGCACGCGGTGTGGTCGCTGAAGTGCTTCCCGGACTGGGAGTGGAAGAACGTCAGGATCTTTGAGACACAGGACCAGAACTTCTTCTGGGTGGAATGCGACGGTGAGGGAAAAATCGTTTTTCCCGGCTACCCGGAGGGTTACTACAAGAACCACTTCCTGCATTCCTTTGAGTTCGAGAACGGCTTGATCAAGCGGCAGCGTGAGTTCATGAACCCCAATGAGCAGTTGCGCGCCCTCGGAATCCCCGTGCCCTCCGTACGGCGTGAGGGAATACCCACCTGACCGGGTTCTCATGATGGGAGAGCGAACGATGGAGCAAACGATGGAGGAAGTCCTGCGCGGAATAGAAACCCGCGCGGCTCTGCAACAGCCCGAATGGACCGACGCGTCCCAGGTGCGGCGCGTGCGCGAGACCCTGGAGGCGCGGCCCCCGCTCGTCAGAGCTGAGCACATCCGCACCCTGTACTCCCTCCTGGCCCGGGTCGCCGCTGGTGAGGCTCTGGTCGTACAGGCAGGCGACTGCGCGGAGGACGTGAACGAGCACACCACCGGTTACGTGGCCCGTAAAGCCGCGGTGCTGGACCTCCTGGCCGGGTCTCTGCGCCTGGCCACGCACAAGCCCGTGGTGCGGATCGGACGTGTCGCCGGACAGTTCGCCAAGCCGCGCTCCCGGCCGACCGAGTTGTGCGGCGGTGTAGAGGTCCCGTCCTATCGCGGGGACATGGTCAATGGCCTGGAGCCCCATCCGGAGACCCGACGGCCGGATCCGCTGCGGATCCTGGCGGGATACATGGCGGCGAACGACATCGTCGAGCACCTTGGCTGGAAGCGGCCGGTCGCGGGCACAGGCATCGACGCGCCGGTGTGGACCAGTCATGAGGCGCTGCTCCTCGACTACGAGATGCCGATGCTGCGACGTGACGAGACCGGCCGGTGCTACCTCAGCTCCACCCACCTGCCGTGGATCGGTGAGCGCACCCGCCAGGTCGAAGGCGCCCATGTCGCCCTGCTCTCACAGGTGTTCAACCCGGTTGCCTGCAAGGTCGGCCCAGGCATGGCCACCGACGAATTGCTGGCCCTGTGCGAACGGCTCGATCCGGCCCGCGACCCGGGACGGCTCACCCTTGTCGCCCGGATGGGCGCGGACGCCGTGGCCGACCGGCTACCACCGCTCGTCGAGGCCGTGCGGGCTGCGGGCCATCCGGTCAACTGGCTCACCGATCCCATGCACGGCAACACCGTCCAGGCCCCGTGCGGCACCAAGACCCGGATGGTCGACACGATCGTGCGCGAGGTGCGCGACTTCCAACTCGCCGTCACCGCCTCGGGTGGCGTCGCCGCGGGAGTGCACCTGGAGACGACACCGGACGACGTCACCGAGTGTGCCTCCGACGCCGCCGGCCTGCTGCGTGTCGGCGACAAATACACGAGCCGATGCGACCCGCGTCTCAACCCGGGGCAGGCACTGCGCGTCGTGTCGGCCTGGACCGGCTGATCACCGGCAGCCGCCTTCCTTCCCCCACCGGACAGCCAGCGACCCCAGGAACTGGAGACCAGGGCCATGACCGGCATACCGCCCATCGACCCCTACTCGCTTCCGGCAGCGGGAGACCTGCCCCGCAACACCGCGACGTGGTCCATTCGCGCCGACCGCGCGGTCCTGCTCGTGCACGACATGCAGCGCTACTTCCTCAAGCCCTTCCCGGACGCCGTACGCACCGAACTCGTGCGCAACACCGCGCAGGTGCGCCGGTGGTGCGCCGCGCACGGTGTGCCGGTCGCTTACACGGCCCAGCCAGGCGGCATGGGGGAACAGGACCGCGGCCTCCTCGAAGATTTCTGGGGGCCGGGGATGCGGACCGACCCCGTCGACCGCGAGATCGTCGGCGAACTCACGCCCGCCGCCGAGGACTGGCGGCTGACCAAGTGGCGCTACAGCGCCTTCTTCCGCACCGACCTGCTGCAGCGCATGCGGTCCGCGGGCCGCGACCAGCTGATCGTGTGCGGGGTGTATGCCCATGTGGGCGTTCTGATGTCCGCCGTCGACGCCTACACGAACGACATCCAGCCCTTCCTCGTCGCCGACGCCGTCGCCGACTTCTCCGAGGAATACCACCTGTTGGCCCTCCGGTACGCGGCCGAACGCTGTGCCGTGGTCGTGACCACCAAGGAGGTCCTCGGATGACCGATCTCACCGATCCCGTGCCGTACGGCGTACTGGACCGGGTCCTGGGCGCGCGGCCGGGTCCGTACGCCCTGCTGCACCGTCCGGAGACCACCGGTCCTGACCTCCTGGAGGTGCTCGTCGGTGATGTGGCTCAGGTCGCGTCGCTCGCCGAGCTCCACCTGCCCGACGCCGTGGCGCATCCCGCCGGGGCACGACACGATGTACTGGCGGTCGTGCCCTACCGGCAGGTGGCCGAGCGGGGTTTCACCGCAGTGGACGACGGTGCGCCGCTGATCACGATGACCGTCACCGCTCAGGAGACCGTTCGGCTCGCCGACGCGCTGGCCCGCATTCCGGACGTGCCGACCCCTCTCACCGGCGGCCACTTCGACGTGGACGACGACACATACGCCGACACCGTGCGCCGGATCGTCAAGGAGTCCATCGGCGCGGGCGAGGGCGCCAACTTCGTTGTCAAACGCTCCTTCGTCGCCGATCTGGGGGACTACGGACCGCACAGCGCCCTCGCGTTCTTCCGCCGGCTTCTCCAGCAGGAGTCCGGGGCGTACTGGACGTTCCTCGTCCACACCGGGACTCGCACGTTTGTCGGAGCCTCGCCCGAGCGCCACATCAGCCTGCGCGACGGCGTCGCGGTCATGAACCCCGTCAGCGGCACCTACCGCTATCCGCCGACAGGCCCCAGCCTGCCCGAGGTCATGGACTTCCTCGCCGACCGCAAGGAGACCGACGAGCTGTACATGGTCGTTGACGAGGAGCTGAAGATGATGGCGCGGGTGTGCCCGGACGGTGGCCGTGTCACCGGCCCGTACCTCAAGGAGATGGCACGCGTCGCGCACACCGAGTACCTCATCGAGGGCCGTACCGACCGCGATGTGCGGGACATCCTGAGGGAGACCTTGTTCGCGCCGACCGTCACCGGCAGTCCGCTGGAGAGTGCCTGCAGGGTCATCGCACGCCACGAGCCGCAGGGCCGCGGCTACTACAGCGGCATCGCCGCTCTCATCGGCCGTGACGCCGACGGCAGTCGCTCCCTGGACTCCGCCATCCTCATCCGCACCGCCGACATCGATGGCCGGGGACGTGTGCGGATCGGGGTGGGCGCCACCCTCGTACGCCATTCGGATCCGATCACGGAGGCGGCCGAGACCCGGGCCAAGGCCGCCGGTCTGATCGCGGCCCTTGAGGAGGGTGCCGGCCCCCGCTTCGCCTCCCACCCCGAAGTCCGTGCCGCCTTGGCGAGCCGCAACGACGGTATCGCGGACTTCTGGCTGCGCGAGGCCGTCGAGCGCAGACGGCCACAGCCCGACCTGGCAGGGAGAGAGGTCCTGGTGGTCGACGCCGAGGACACCTTCACCTCGATGATCGCGCACCAACTGCGCTCCAGCGGGCTCAAGGTGTCCGTGCGCCGCTTCGACGAGGAGTACTCCTTCGACGGGTACGACCTGGTGGTCATGGGGCCCGGGCCCGGCGACCCGAGCGAGACCGGCGACCCCAAGATCGCTCACATGCGGCGCGCGGTGGGCACGCTGCTGGCAAGCGGGCGGCCCTTCCTCGCCGTGTGTCTCAGCCACCAAGTGCTCAGCCTCCTGCTCGGTTTCGAGCTGCGCCGCAGGGAGGCGCCCAACCAGGGCGTGCAGAAGGAGATCGACCTTTTCGGAGACGTGGAGCGGGTCGGCTTCTACAACACGTTCGCGGCCCTCGCCCACGACGACAAGGCCGAGATCGACGGCGTCGGCGTGGTCGAGATCAGCCGGGACTCGCGCACCGGAGAAGTACACGCGCTGCGCGGCCCGCACTTCGTGTCCATGCAGTTCCACGCCGAGTCGGTGCTCACCCAGGACGGCCCACGGATCGTCGCCACGGCGTTGCGGGACCTGCTGCGCCCATGACCGCGGGTGTGCCGCGCACGTGCCTTGGCGGCCTCCGATGCTCCGCACGCATCCCACCACCAGTTGGAGAGACATATGCACAGATACGTGGTCGTGGACGCCTTCGCCACCGAGCCCCTGCGGGGCAACCCCGTGGCGGTCTTCTTCGACGCCGACGACATCACCGCCGAGCACATGCAGGCGATCGCCCGGGAGATGAACCTCTCCGAGACCACCTTCGTCCTCACCTCGGAGGGCGACACGGACGCACGTATCCGCATCTTCACCCCGGTCAACGAATTGCCTTTCGCCGGACACCCCTTGCTCGGTACCGCCATCGCCCTGGGCAACGACACAGGGCGCTCCGAACTCCGGCTGGAGACCCGGATGGGAGCCATCCCGTTCGACGTGGACCACGCGGACGGCAGAGCGGTCGCCGCGCGGATGCGCCAGCCAGTGCCCACCTGGGAGCCGTTCGCGCACGCCGACGAACTCCTCGACGCACTGGGGATGAAGGAGTCCACCCTGCCTGTGGAGATCTACCGCAACGGACCCCGGCATGTCTTCGTCGGCCTGGAGAGCGTCGAGGCACTGTCCGCGCTCGACCCCGACCACCGTGCGCTGGCCAGGTTCCCCGACATGGCGACCAACTGCTTCGCGGGATCGGGCGTGCACTGGCGCAGCCGCATGTTCTCACCCGCGTACGGCGTCGTCGAGGACGCGGCGACCGGCTCCGCGGCCGGACCGCTCGCCGTTCACCTGGCCCGACACGGTCTGGTCGGGTACGGGAGGCGCATCGAGATCCTCCAGGGAGTGGAGATCGCCCGCCCCTCCCTGATGCTCGCTCGTGCCGAGGGCACCGGCGAGCGGGTCACCGAGGTCGAGGTCGGCGGCAGCGGCGCTGTCTTCGCCCACGGCACGGCCCAGGTCTGAAAAGGCTGCCCGCGACCCGGGCCCGCGCCGGCCCACCGTCACCACAACACCGAACACCGACAAACGGAGGCAACCACTCATGAACACGACCAGGTCGGAGACCCTCACGGGAACCGTCGACATCTCCTTCCCGGAGTTCCTCCAGCCGCCGGCCGGCCCGGTGGCGCTCGTCCGCGCCTGGTTCGAGGAGGCCGTGCGCCTCGGCGTACGCGAGCCCCGGGCGCTGGCGCTGGCCACCGCGGACACCCGCGGACGTCCTTCGACCCGGATGGTCGCCCTGAACCGGATCACGGACGAGGGATTCGTCTTCGCCACCCATGCCGACAGCCGCAAAGGCCGCGAGATGACGGCCAACCCCTGGGCGTCAGGAGCGCTGTACTGGCGCGAGACGACCCAGCAGATCATCGTCACGGGCGCGGTGGAACGGCTCTCCGACACCGTCGCCGACGAACTGTGGTTCTCCCGGCCGCCGTTCACGCATCCCCTGTCGGTGGCCTCCCGGCAGAGCGAGCGACTCCACGACCCCGAGGCGCTGCGCGCCGAGGTCAGGCGACGGACGGAGAACGCCGACGGCGGTCCGCTGCCTCGCCCGGAGGGCTACGCCGGCTTCCTGCTGCGCTTCGACACCGTGGAACTCTGGGCCAACGGCGAGGACCGGCTGCACGAGCGCCTGTGCTACGACCGCACCGACGACGGCTGGACGCCCTACCGCCTCCAGCCGTGAACCGACCTGACATAGTCCCCGTCCGCTCTTGGTGGGCCCCGCGCGAGGCGCGCACACTCACCCATGTGACGCCCGGAAAACCATGTCCTCGGGGAAAAGAACATGCCTCCGCGTTCGGGTCCGATAAGTGTGTTCGCGCATGCGGAGGAACGTTGCGGAAAACCAAGGAGATGTCATGGCTGATAACGCCGAACAGGTGGCGACCGCCTATTTCGGGGCGTGGCGCGCCAAAGACTTCACCGCACTTCGATCGCTGCTGGCCGATGAGGAATTCTCCTACACAGGTCCGCTCGCACGGCTCGACAACCCGGACGCCTGCCGGGACTCCCTGGCGCGGATGGCCTCCATCACCACCGATCTCGTGATCCGAAAGGTCTTCGCCTCCGGAGCCGACGTCGTGACCTGGCTCGACCTGCACACCACGATTGCCGCGCCCACCGAGGTGGCGAACTGGATACACGTCGAGAAAGGCCGGATCACCGCCATTCGCGCGGTCTACGACCCCCGAGCGTTGCTGGAGAAAGGAAACATCCCGTGACCACTGCGCGTGAACGTGCAAAGACCCCCGAGGATCTGGCCCGGATCTGGGTTGAACTGGCGAATTCCGGAGACGCCGAGGGACTCGCGGAGCTCTATGAGCCCGATGCCGTGATGGCCTTTCCCATCGGCAACACGATCGTCGGCCGTGAGGCGATACGCAAGGCATTCGGACAGATGCTCCGGGCCCAGACCCATTACGAAATGGAGGAGGCGCTGCCGACCCTGCGCCACGGCGACCTGGCGCTCACGTCGACGGTGCCGGCGGACCACAGCACCGGCCGCTACCAAGTGGCCCGGCTCCAGCCCGACGGCACCTGGCTGCGCATCCTCCACTCGTCCGGCTACTCCGCCTGACCAGCTGTGACCGCGGACCTCACGACCAGAAGGGCGCACCACGCGATGAGCGAGACCACCCTGACCGCCGAGGCATACACCTCGGGTCTGCTCAACAAGGACCTGCCCACCGAGGCAACCCGGCTGCGGCTGCTGGAGCAGACCTACGACCCGGGCACCGTCGGCATCCTGGAGCAACTGGACATCTCCCCGACCTGGCGCTGCCTGGAACTGGGCGCGGGCGCCGGTTCCATCGCCTACTGGCTCGCCGACCGGGTGCCGCAGGGCAGCGTCGTCGCCGCCGACATCGACCCTCGGTTCCTCGACGCGGACCGCGCACCACAACTGACCGTGCGGCACATGGATGTCAACGAGGAGGACTTCGCACCCGGATCCTTCGACCTCGTGCACGCACGAGCGGTGTTCATGCACCTTCCGCAGCGCGAGGAAGTCCTCCGCAGAGCCGTGCGCTGGCTCGCCCCCGGCGGCTGGCTCGTCCTGGAGGACGTCTACTTCCTTCCCGCTGAGGACTCCCCGTACCCGGAGTGGCGACGGGTGCAGAAGGCATGGCTGACCGCCCTTGCCGCGCAAGGCATCGATCTGGCGTGGGCCCGCCGCACCCCGGCCCTGCTCGCGGCGGCCGGCTGCGCCTCCGTCGGGTGGGCGGTCACTCCGGGCGGTCTGGGGGTCGACGCCGTGCAGGACGAATTGCTGCGCATCCGGCTGCTCCAGAGCGGTCCGAGTCTTGTCGACGCCGGCCTTGTCACCGAGGAGCAGATCGCCCAGGCACGCGCCCTGGTGGAAAGCGGTCCGGCTCCTGACGTATCGACCTTCATCTATTCCAGCTGGGGCCGGCGAACCGCGGCCAACTGAGCCTTGAGGCCCCAGAGACTCAAGCAATGTGGAAGGAAAGCCGTGACACAGGCACCGAGCACGACACACGGTCGTGCCCCCGCGTCAAGCGCGGTCATCGCGTGGATGTCGTTCGCGACCATGTTCGTCATCGGAACCGACACGTTTCTGGTCGCCCCGATGCTGCCCACGCTGGCCGCGGAATTCGATGTGTCCACCAGCGTCTCCGGGTGGATGGTCAGTGCCTACGCACTGGGGTTCGCGCTTTTCGCCCTGGTGGCCGGCCCGCTGTCGGACGGCCGTGACCGGCGGGGGGTGCTTCTGCTCGGCTTCGCGGGGTTCGCCGCTGCCACCGCGCTGTGCGGTGTGGCGCAAGGTCTGTGGACGATGCTCCTCTTCCGGTTCCTGGCCGGTATGTTCGCGGCGCTCGTCACCCCGCAGATCTGGGCGTCCATCCCCGTCCTTGTGGCACCCGAGTCGATCATGAAGACCATGGGCATCGCCGGCGCGGGCATGTCCATCTCGCAGGTCGTCGGTGTCCCGATCGGCGGCTGGCTGGCCGCCGTCTCGTGGCACACGCCCTTCTTCGTGGTGGCCGGTCTCTCCGTCATCGCCTGGCTGCTGCTGTGGCGGGTCTTCCCGTCCGTGCCGTCCGCCCGGACACAGGGTGCGGCCACCGGGATCCTCGGCACCTACGCCGAACTGTTCCGGTCCGCGACCTTCACCTGGTACCTGGTGGCCTACTTCATCTACCAGATGGGCGTGTTCGAGACCATTTCATTCATCGGCTCCTGGCTGGACAAGGACTTCGGCCTGGGAGTGAGTGCCGTGGGCGCCGCGATGATGGCCCTGGGCACGGGTATGGCGATCACCTCCGTCTTCGGTAGCCGTCTCATCAGCCGGATCGGTGAACACCGCACGCTGGCAGTGGTGTTCACCGGACTGATCGTCATCTACACGGCCGTGCCGTTCGCACCCAACCTGGGTCTGGCCATCGCCGGCCTCGCTGCTGGATCGGCCGTGCTCGGCCTCGGCTACCCGATCTTCATGGCCATGCTGCTGTCCCGGACGACGGCCGCACGCGGCACGGTGTCGTCGCTGTCGACCACCGCCCTGTACGCGGGAACCACCGTCGGAGGCCTGGCCGGCGGTGTGCTTCTGACAGAGTTCGACGGCTTCAAGGGCGTCGCCGGGTTCACCGTACTGGCGTTGATCATCTCCGCGGCCGTCTTCGGGGGCGCCGGGGCGTTCAAGGCACCGAAGCCGGCACAGGCGCCCCAGGGCGCCCAGACAGGGACGGAGACAACGGTGTCGTGACCCGGCCGTCGTACGACCCGCCGGGTTCATGACCTTGCGTGTTCCCTTCCACTCCGACACGAGCGGAAGGGAGCACGCATGATCGGCAAGCCCGAGCATTCCGCGCCCGTCTCCGCATGACCCCAGGGGGGAGGCCATGTCCGGCCACGACGAACTGCTCACCGACTTGGGCACCGCGCTCTTCGCCTCACTGCCGCGTAGTGACCAGCGCAGGATGGCCCTGACGTATGTGCGGGGCTTGCTGACCACCCGGGGGCGGAAGTCCTTCCGGAACATGGCGGCTTCCCTGGGAGTCCCCGGGCTCGAACAGAGCCTGCACCATTTCATCAGCAGTTCCACCTGGGACTGGACGAGCGTGTCCCGCGCGCTGGCCGACACTCTGATGGCGGTGGCACCGCCACAGGGGTGGGTGCTGCGGACTCTGGTCATGCCCAGGGAAGGGGAGGGCACCGTCGGGGTACATAAACGTTTCTTTCCCGGGCGTGGGCAAGACCTCAACGCCCAGTACGCTGTCGGCTTGTGGGCCGCCTCTCCATCGATGTGCTACCCGCTCACCTGGCGGCTGGTGCTGCCGCCCGAGTGGCTCCAGGACGACCGGCGGCGGGCCCGAGCCCAGATCCCCGGCAGCTACACGCCCGAGACCCCGGTGGAATGCGCCGTCGCGGCCTACCTCGGTCTGCCGGCCGAACTGCGGGCGCGGCTGCCGGTGGTGATGGATGTGTGCGGCAGCGACACCGCCAAGGCGGTCCACCGGCTGCGTTCGGCCCAGGTGCCGTTCCTGGTCAGGGCATACCGCAGCATGCAGCTCACCGCCGTCGATCCTGCCCTGCCCGGCCTCGGAACCGGCCCGCTGTCCACCCACCGGATCCTGGCAGAGGCCGAGGGACTCCGCGGCGGCTTCCTGTACCCCTCGCCGGAACAAACACCGCGGACGTCAAGAACGGAGCCCGGTACCGAGGAGCCGACGCGCGGTCCGGTCACAGCCGTCCGTGTTCGCCCGCCGTACGACCCCGACAGGAGCGACCGCTCGGACGGCCACGACGAGCCGTACGACCTGCTCCTGCTCCGCACGCGGACGGACACCGGACAGAACCCCGAGGAGGTATGGCTCACGAACATGCTCGACGCCACCCACGGCAACCTGCTGTCCCTGACCTCTCTCTCGCACCGGACCAACGACGCTACCGAGCGCATCACCTCACATCTCGGTATACGTGACTTCACGGGCCGTTCCTACGGCGGCTGGAACCGTCACGCCACACTCGCGGCAGTAGCACACGCGGTCGCCCTGTTCTCCGGCGAACCGGCAGACCTGTCGTCCCGCAGAACACCTGAGGCGGCGTCCGGCTGAGTTCGGCTCGGGTGACGCTCCCTCGGACCTACCTGGCTATGCCTCCCGGCGCCGGATCTTGTTGCCCAGCCACACCAGCGGGTCGTACTTCCGGTCCGCCGCGCGTTCCTTGAGCGGGATCAGCGCGTTGTCGGTGATCTTGATGTTCTCGGGGCACACCTCCGTACAGCACTTGGTGATGTTGCAGTACCCCAGCCCGTGTTCGTCCTGCGCCGTCCGCTTGCGGTCGAGGCCCGACTCCCCGGCCGCGTCCAGCGGATGCATGTCCAGTTCGGCCACCCGCATCAGGAAGCGCGGACCGGCGAACGCCGGCTTGTTCTCCTCGTGGTCGCGCACCACATGGCAGGTGTCCTGGCACAGGAAGCACTCGATGCACTTGCGGAACTCCTGCGAGCGCTCCACGTCGATCTGCTGCATCCGGTAGGCGCCGGCGGCCACCCCCGGTGGCGGCACGAACGCCGGGACCTCCCGGGCCTTCGCGTAGTTGAAGGACACGTCCGTCACCAGGTCCCGGATCACCGGGAAGGCGCGCAGCGGGGTGACCGTGAGCGTCTCCTCCCGGGAGAAGACGGACATCCGGGTCATGCACATCAGCCGGGGCCGGCCGTTGATCTCCGCGCTGCACGAACCGCACTTGCCCGCCTTGCAGTTCCAGCGCACCGCGAGGTCCTGCGCCTGGGTCGCCTGGATGCGGTGGATGATGTCGAGGACGACCTCCCCCTCGTTCACCTCGACGGCGAAGTCCGTCAGCTCCCCGCCGTCCGCGTCGCCGCGCCAGAGGCGGAACTTCGCCTCGTACGACGAGGCAGTCCCGCCCGTTCCCGTACCCGCGCCCGTCTCTGTGCTCACTCGTGCAGCTCCTCTTCGGCGAGGTACTTGACCAGCTCTTCCTTGTCGAACAGCGCCAGCAGGTCCGGCCGGATCGGCTCGGTCGTGCGCCGGTCCAGCGCGATACCCCCGTCCGCGAGGCGGCAGTACAGATTGATCCGGCGCCAGTCGAGCACCATGCCCGGCCAGTCCTCCCGGGTGTGGCCTCCCCGGCTCTCCGTGCGCTCCAGGGCCGCCCGTGCCACGCACTCGCTGACCAGCAGCATGTTCCGCAGGTCGAGCGCGAGGTGCCAGCCGGGGTTGAACTGCCGGTGCCCCTCCACCCCGGCGCGGCCGGCCCGTTCGCGCAGTTCGGCGAGTTTCTCCAGGGCCTGGGCCATCTCGGCCTCCCGCCGGATGATGCCGACCAGGTCGTTCATCGTCTGCTGGAGTTCCTGGTGCAGGGTGTACGGGTTCTCGGCCGGCCCCGCCCCGCCCTCGGCTCCTTCCGCGTGGAAGGGGCGCAGTGCCTCGGCCGCCGCCGCCTCGATCTGCGCCTCGTCGACGACCGGGCGCGTGGCGGCCCCGGTGGCGTTCTCCGCGGCGTAGAGCCCCGCCCGCCGGCCGAAGACCAGCAGGTCGGAAAGGGAGTTGCCGCCGAGCCGGTTGGAGCCGTGCATGCCGCCGGCCACCTCGCCCGCCGCGTACAGCCCCGGCACCCCGGCCGCGGCCGCGGTCTCCGAGTCCACGGCGATCCCGCCCATCACGTAGTGGCAGGTCGGCCCGACCTCCATCGGCTCGGCCGTGATGTCGACGTCCGCCAGCTCCTTGAACTGGTGGTACATCGACGGCAGCCGCCGCCGTACGACCTCGGCGGGCATCCGCGTCGAGACGTCGAGGAAGACCCCGCCGTGCGGCGATCCGCGGCCCGCCTTGACCTCGGAGTTGATGGCGCGGGCCACCTCGTCGCGGGGGAGGAGTTCGGGCGGGCGGCGGTTGTGGTCCGGGTCCTCGTACCAGCGGTCGCCCTCCTCCTCGGACTCCGCGTACTTCTCCTTGAAGACGTCCGGGATGTAGTCGAACATGAACCGCTTGCCCTCGGAGTTGCGCAGCACCCCGCCGTCGCCGCGCACCGACTCCGTGACGAGGATGCCCTTCACGGAGGGCGGCCAGACCATCCCCGTGGGGTGGAACTGGACGAACTCCATGTTCAGCAGGGGCGCCCCGGCGAGCAGCGCCAGCGCGTGGCCGTCGCCCGTGTACTCCCAGGAGTTGGAGGTCACCTTGAAGGATTTGCCGATGCCGCCCGTCGCGAGCACGACCGACGGGGCCTCCAGCACGAAGAACCGGCCGGACTCCCGCTCGTAGCAGAAGGTCCCGGCGACCCGTCCGCCGTCGTCCTTCAGGATCCGGGTGACCGTGCACTCCTGGTAGACCTTCAGGCGGGCCTCGTAGTCGCCGTACTCCTCGAAGTCCTCCTGCTGGAGCGCGACGATCTTCTGCTGGAGGGTACGGATCAGTTCGAGGCCGGTGCGGTCGCCGACATGGGCGAGCCGGGGATACTCGTGGCCGCCGAAGTTGCGCTGGGAGATCCTGCCGTCGGGCGTACGGTCGAACAGCGCGCCCCAGGTCTCCAGCTCCCAGACCCGGTCGGGCGCCTCCCGGGCGTGCAGCTCGGCCATCCGCCACTGGTTGAGGAACTTCCCGCCGCGCAGGGTGTCGCGGAAGTGCACCTGCCAGTTGTCGCCCGCGTTGACGTTGCCCATGGAGGCGGCGATCCCGCCCTCGGCCATCACCGTATGGGCCTTGCCGAAGAGGGACTTGCAGATGACGGCGGTACGGGCGCCGCGCTCGCGCGCCTCGACGGCGGCGCGCAGCCCCGCCCCGCCCGCACCCACCACGACGACGTCCCAGGGCCGGCGTTCCAGTTGCGTCATGTCTGAAGGCTCACCTCGGAGTGACGGTTCGGAGTGACTGTTCGCAGTGGCTAGAAGAAGCGCGGATCGTCGAAGACGCCGGTGGCCAGCAGATAGACGTAGAAGTCGCAGAGCGCGACGCTGATCAACGAGGCCCACGCGAGCTGCATGTGGCGGTGGTTCAGCTTTCCGGCCCAGCTCCAGAGCCGGTAGCGCACGGGATGCTTGGAGAAGTGCCGCAGCCGGCCGCCGATGATGTGCCGGCAGGAGTGGCAGGAGAGGGTGTACGCCCAGATCAGCCCGATGTTGACGAGGAAGAGCAGCGTGCCGAGGCCCATGTGGCCCCAGGCGTAGTGCTCGTCGCGGAACGTGAGGACCGTGTCGTACGAGAGGATCCCGGCGACCGGCACCGCCGCGTAGAAGAAGTACCGGTGCATGTTCTGGAGGATCAGCGGGAAGCGGGTCTCCCCGGTGTACTTCGCGTGCGGTTCGGCGACGGCGCAGGCGGGCGGCGAGGCCCAGAAGCCCCGGTAGTAGGCCTTGCGGTAGTAGTAGCAGGTCAGCCGGAAGCCGAGCGGGAAGATCAGGATCAGCAGCGCGGGCGAGAGCCCCCACCAGCTGCCGAACAGCTCCCAGTTGGGGCCGCCCCGCATCGGGACGCAGCTCTCCGCGAGACATGGGGAGTAGAACGGCGAGACGTAGGGCGCCGCGTAATAGTCGCTGTTCGCGAAGGCGCGCCAGGTCGAGTAGACGATGAAGGCGAAGAGCCCGGCGGCGGTCAGCGCGGGCGAGAGCCACCAGCGGTCGGTCCGCAGGTGGCGGGCCGTGATGGCGGCGCGCGAGGCGCCGCGCACACCGCGCGGCGCGTCCGTGCCGGAGGCCGGGGGCTGAGTACCGGTGGCCAACGAGGTCTCCTCGCGTTACTGGGGCCGGTGGGAGGGCGGGTGACGGGGCGGAGGCTGGGGGAGATGGTGAGGTGCCTTGCCTTGCGGTGCCTCGCGGTGCGGTTGAGGCGGGCGCGTGGTGCTCAGGGGGCGCGTCGGTCGCGTACGCCCAGGCCCTCGTCGTCCGAGTCCGTCCACAGCGCGGCGTTGTACGGGGTGTCAGGGATGGTCACCAGATCGCTGACGCGGTCGGCCGGCTCCGGAGGCGGCCCGTGCTCGCGGGCGTGGGCCAGTTCGCGTTCCAGCCGCTCGACCGTGGAGACCAGATCGTCGAGGCGGCGTCTGACCGCCGCCATCTCGTCCTGCAGGGACATGAGTTGCCCTCACTTCCACGATCGCCGGTGGCATGCGGGGGTCCTTGGGGGTTGTGTGACCCCTCGGACGCTCTCTGTGTGCGGCTGCGAGTGTCGCGCGTCACACACCCGCTTGTGAAGGCGTCGGCGGGCCTTTTCGGGATCGGGGCCCGCGGCCCGCGCTCCCGGCGTGCGCGGCGCCCGCCTCCCGGCCCGCGCCCGGCGCCCGGTGCCCCGGGTCCGCGCGGGGCGCGTTGCGCCGTGCGGGTGGGATTCGCGGCGCACGCCGACGTGTCTGCGCCCCCGCCCCCGCCCCGTCCACTTCAGTGAGTGGGCAATAGGTGTGATCATCTCTAAATTCCACAAACAGGACGAAGAGGTACAAGTCATGTCCCACGTCGGTGCCCCACGCGGGAGGACATGCTCCCGAACGCTCCGCTCCGTCGCGCTTCTGACCACCGGTGTGCTCGCCCTGCCCACCCTGTCCGCATGCACCTCGGAGAAGGACGGGAGCGAGCCCTCGGCCGCCGCCGCCCCGGACATCGCCCCCACCAAGCGGGACCGGATCAAGCACGGCGGCTCCGTGCGCTGGGCGATCGACACCATGCCCGCCACCCTCAACGCCTTCCAGGCCGACGCGGACGCGGCCACCGGCCGGGTCGCCGACGCCGTACTTCCCTCGCTCTTCCGGATGGACAAGGCGGGCCGGCCGCAGCGCAACCCCGACTATCTGGAATCCGCCAAGATCGTCGAGCGCGAGCCCAAGCAGGTCGTGCTCTACAAGCTCAACCAGCAGGCGGTGTGGAGCGACGGCCGGGAGATCGGGGCACCGGACTTCGTGGCGCAGTGGCGCGCGCTGCGCGGCAAGGACTCCTCGTACTGGACGGCGCGCAACGCCGGCTACGAGCGGATCGAGAAGATCGAGCGCGGGGCGAACAACCTGGAGGTGCGGGTCACCTTCAACAAGCCCTACGCCGACTGGAAGTCCCTGTTCACCCCGCTCTATCCCAAAGAGGTGACGGGCAAGCCGAACGCGTTCAACGACGGCGCCAGGGCCGCCCTGAAGAAGACGGCCGGCCCCTTCACCGTCAAGAAGGTGGACCGCAAGGCCAAGGACATCACCCTCGTCCGCGACCCGCGCTGGTGGGGGCAGCCCGCCATGCTCGACTCGCTCGTGCTGAGCGCCGTACCGCGCGACAAGCGGGCCGCCGAACTCGCCGCGGGGAAGCTCGATCTCGCGGAGATCGACAGCGGCCAGGCGAATCGTATCGCCCTGGCGATCAAGGAGAAGGCGGCCGGCAGCGAGCCGCTCACGCACGGCCCCGGCGCCGAGATCACCCCGGCCTCCGCACTCCGCTCCTGGGCGCTGGCCCACGGCTCCGACGACGAGAAGGCGGAGCTGGCGCGGGAGGCCAGGAAGGAGAACGCCGAGGCCGTCCGCCGGTACGCGGAGGAACAGCGCGGGCTGAGCGGCATCGTCGTCCGCAAGTCGCTGGAGCCCGCCTACACCCAGCTCGCCCTGAACGGCGAGTCGGGACCGCTCGCCGACGAGCGGGTACGGCGCGCCGTCGCCCGCGCGCTCGACCGCAAGGAGCTGGCCCAGACCGTACTCAAGCCGCTCGACCTGCCGGCCGAGCCGCCGGGCAGCCATCTCGCACTGGTCGGGCAGCAGGCGTACGCGGACAGCAGCCGCGCGCTCGGCAAGCAGGACACGCACGAGGCGCTGGCCCTGCTGGCCGACGCGGGGTGGACGCCCGCCGGCGCGGTGGAGAAGCCGGACGGCACGAAGGCGGGCAGCGCGGGACAGCGGAAGAAGGGCGCGGGGGAGAACGACGAGGACGGCGAGTCCTCGGGCACGTCCGACGAGTCGACGACCGACGAGAAGCGCGCCGAGCACGGCGCCGCCCAGGGCGCCGGACCCGAGGCCGACCGGGAAGGCGACCAAGGCGACCAAGGCGACCAGGAAGCCGAAGCGGCGGCCGAGAAGAGGGAGCGCGAGGCGGCCGACGACGCCGCCACCGACGAGGGCACGTACATCGTCGGCGACGACGGGAAGCCGGGACACGGGAAGCCGGGACACCGGGCGCCCCGCCCCGAGTCCGCCACCCACATCCTCGCGCCCGCGCCCGCCGCCGCCTTCCAGGGCACGGTGCTGCTGCGCCAGGCCGCCGCCGTCGACGACACGGACACCGCGCGGCAGGCGGTGCAGGCCGCCCAGGACAGCCAGGACCGGCCGGGCGGCATGGCGGGCGCCTACGCCCCGCGCGGCACGGCGGCCCCCGCGGCCTCCGCCTCCCCCTCCGGCTCGCCCGCCCCGGTGGGCGGCCCGCTCGGCAAGGACGGCAAGCCCCTCACCCTCCGCTTCGTCCTCCCCGCGGGCGAGGGCACCGAGTCGCTGCGCGCCGTCGGCGAGCGGATCTCGCGGATGCTCGACCGCGTCGGGATCAGCACGGAGATCACCAAGGTCGCCGACGACAGCTACTTCAAGGACCACATCGCCTCCGGCGACTACGACCTGGCGCTCTACTCCTGGCCCGCCAGCCCCTACCCGGCCACCGACGGCCGGCCGATCTACGCCAAGCCCGTGCCCGCCAGTGACGGATCGCTGCTGGTGGAGCAGAACTACACCCGGGTCGGCACGGACCACATCGACCAGCTCTTCAACCGCGCCGTCGCGGAGCTGGACGAGGACAAGTCCCGTGATCTCGTACGGCAGGCCGACGCCCGGATCTGGGCCGCGGCCGGCTCCATCCCCCTCTACCAGCGCCCCGAGCTCGTGGCCGTCAAGCCGGGGCTGGTGAACGCCGGCGCCTTCGGCTTCGCCGCCCCGCGTTACGAGGACGTCGGGTGGGAGGAGCCCGGAGCCTCCGGACCGGACGGCGGCAAGAAGAAGTAGGAATCGCGCCGGAAGACAGAGCGCACGCGCCGGAAGAAAACGGCAGGCGGCGCCCACACAGCGGAGAAGTACCAGGTCAGCGCCGTTTCGTAAGCTCAGATACCCATCAATTCACTTGCCCGCCGGCCACCCCGGCGGGCAAGCTCGTTCCCGTCCCCGACCCGGGCTTCTCCACCCTCCGTAGCGCCGCCCCACCCCTCCATATCCCTGCGCACACCCCGCGAGCACCCCCGCGCAGACCCGCTCACACCCTCCGCAGACCCCGCTCACACCCCGCATCACCGTGATTCAGGCCTCTCCGATCGGGCCGGGAAGCCCCATACGCCGTGGCCCCGTACGATGGAAGAGCCGTGGCGTGTCCGCCCGGCGGGCGTACGAGGAAAACAACGCCGCACCCACGATCGAGAGAAGCGCCAGCCAGCATGCCCACGCGCCACGACATCCGTAACGTCGCCATCGTCGCCCACGTCGACCATGGCAAGACCACTCTGGTCGACGCCATGCTGAAGCAGGCCGGCGCCTTCGCCGCGCACGCCGCCGAGCACCTCGACGACCGGATGATGGACTCGAACGACCTGGAGCGTGAGAAGGGCATCACGATCCTCGCCAAGAACACGGCGGTGAAGTACCACCCGAAGTCGGGTGGCGACCCCATCACGATCAACATCATCGACACCCCCGGCCACGCGGACTTCGGCGGCGAGGTCGAGCGCGGTCTGTCGATGGTCGACGCCGTCGTGCTGCTCGTCGACGCGTCGGAGGGCCCGCTCCCGCAGACGCGCTTCGTGCTCCGCAAGGCCCTCCAGGCGAAGATGCCCGTCATCCTCTGCATCAACAAGACGGACCGCCCCGACTCCCGGATCGCCGAGGTCGTCGACGAGACGTACGACCTCTTCCTGGACCTGGACGCGACCGAGGAGCAGATCGAGTTCCCGATCGTCTACGCCTGCGCGCGGGACGGCGTCGCCTCGCTGACCAAGCCCGAGGACGGTACGGTCCCGGCCGACAGCGAGAACCTGGAGCCGTTCTTCTCCACGATCCTCGCCCATGTCCCGGCCCCCGAGTACGACGAGGCCGCGCCGCTCCAGGCCCATGTCACCAACCTGGACGCCGACAACTTCCTCGGCCGTATCGCGCTCTGCCGCGTCGAGCAGGGTGAGCTGAAGAAGGGCCAGACCGTCACGTGGATCAAGCGTGACGGCACGATGTCCAACGTCCGCATCACCGAGCTGATGATGACGGAGGCGCTGACCCGCAAGCCCGCCGAGAAGGCCGGCCCCGGCGACATCTGCGCCATCGCCGGTATCCCGGACATCATGATCGGCGAGACGCTGGCCGACCCCGAGAACCCGGTCGCGCTGCCGCTGATCACGGTCGACGAGCCCGCGATCTCGATGACCATCGGCACCAACACCTCGCCGCTGGTCGGCAAGGGCGGCAAGGGCCACAAGGTCACGGCCCGCCAGGTCAAGGACCGCCTCGACCGCGAGCTGATCGGTAACGTCTCGCTGCGCGTCCTCGACACCGAGCGCCCCGACGCCTGGGAGGTGCAGGGCCGCGGTGAGCTGGCGCTGGCCATCCTGGTCGAGCAGATGCGCCGCGAGGGCTTCGAGCTGACCGTCGGCAAGCCGGAGGTCGTCACCAAGCAGGTCGACGGCAAGACGCACGAGCCGATCGAGCGCATGACGATCGACTCCCCCGAGGAGCACCTCGGCGCCATCACGCAGCTCATGGCGACCCGCAAGGGCCGTATGGAGACGATGACGAACCACGGCTCGGGGTGGATCCGCATGGAGTGGATCGTGCCCTCCCGCGGGCTCATCGGCTTCCGTACGGAGTTCCTCACCCAGACCCGCGGCACCGGCATCGCCCACTCCATCTTCGAGGGCCACGAGCCGTGGTTCGGCGAGCTGCGCACCCGGCACAACGGCTCGCTGGTCGCCGACCGCTCGGGCTCGGTGACGCCGTTCGCGATGGTCAACCTCCAGGAGCGCGGCGTCATCTTCACGGAGGCCGGCACCGAGGTGTACGAGGGCATGATCGTCGGCGAGAACTCGCGCGCCGACGACATGGACGTGAACATCACCAAGGAGAAGAAGCTCACCAACATGCGTGCCGCCTCCGCGGACACCACGGAGAACGTGGTGCCGGCGCGGAAGCTGTCGCTGGAGCAGTCCCTGGAGTTCTGCCGCGACGACGAGTGCATCGAGGTGACCCCGGAGACGGTCCGTATCCGCAAGGTCGTCCTGGACCAGAAGCAGCGCGGCCGTACCGCCTCGCGCGCCAAGCACGGCTGACGGCCGAACGGCAGGCCAACACGGTCGACGGCCGACAAGCACGACCTACGGCTGACGCGCGGTCCTGATCGGCTACGTCATCAGGACCAGAGCCCGTACGCAGGACGACGGCCCGGCCCCCGCGGAAGCGCGGTGGGGCGGGCCGTTCGTCAATTCGATTTCCGCCCCGGAGGCACCGTGCGGCTCGACCAGAACGTCCGGATATCGGAGCGCCCTCTCCGGAACATGTGTTAACGGTCCGTTTCGGGCCTGTCTGTCTGTTCTTGTTTGTCCGGATTTCGGGCCACCGGGGTCGGTCGATGTTGTCAAAACGAGACCCTTTAAGTGTGGTTTACAGGTCAGTCGTACTCAATAGTTGGCTCCGTTGAGCTCGGGTCAATGGGTCATGCGCGATGGGGAGCGCCGACTCACGAGCACACTTGGGGTACTGCCGACAAGCCCGCTGTCAGGGGTGTCAGCGCGCGTAGACAGTGCCCTTCTCGTAGTGACTAGTGGACTCATGAGGAGGAACCCATGCGCGGTGCCAAGAGCGCCAAGTGGGTAGTGGGCGCGATTGTCGTCGCCCTGTCGGCGACGGCTTGCGGCGGCGGCAGCGACGACAGCAACGACTCGGCTTCGAAGGAGAAGGGCAAGCCCGCGGGCTACATCTCCATCGACAACGGCGAGCCGCAGAAGCCGCTGATCCCGGCAGACACCAACGAGTCCGTCGGCAGCTACGTCATCCAGTCCGTCTTCACCCAGCTGGTCGACTTCGACTCCAAGGGTCAGATCGTCTACACGAACGCCGAGTCGATCAAGACGACCGACTCCAAGACGTGGACGGTCAAGCTCAAGGACGGCTGGAAGTTCCACGACGGCACGCCGGTCACCGCCGAGTCGTACGTCAAGGCGTGGAACTGGTACGCCAACATCAAGAACAACCAGCAGAACGCCTTCTGGTGGGAGGATGTCGCCGGTTACGCCGACGTCCACCCGGAGAAGGGTGACCCGAAGTCCGACACGATGTCGGGCCTGAAGGTCGTCGACGACACCACCTTCACCATCGAGCTCTCGAAGCCGGTGCCGTACTTCGAGTACAAGCTCGGCTACGCGACCTTCGCGCCGCTGCCCGAGGTCTTCTACAAGGACACCAAGGCGTTCGGCCAGGCCCCGGTGGGCAACGGTCCCTACATCTTCGAGAAGTGGGACCACAAGAAGCTCATCCAGGTCAAGGCCAACCCTGACTACAAGGGTCCGAACAAGGCCAAGAACAAGGGCATCCTCTTCAAGAACTACGCGACCGTCGAGGCCGCGTACCAGGACCTGCTCTCCGGCAACCTGGACCTGGTCAAGCAGGTCGGCCCGAAGGACCTGCCGAAGTACAAGCAGGACCTCGGCGACCGCGCGGTCGACCAGCCGTACGCGGCCATCCAGTCCATCGTGCCGACGTTCTACTCGAAGACCTTCAAGGGCATCGACCCCAAGGTCCTCCAGGGTCTGTCGATGGGCATCGACCGCGACACGATCACCAAGACGGTCCTCAACGGCACCCGCAAGCCGGCCACCAGCTTCACCCCGCCGGGTGTCGCCGGTAACCAGGACCTGGGCACCGACGTCTTCAAGTTCAACCCCGCGGAGGCCAAGAAGCTGGTCACCGAGGGCGGTGGCGTCCCCGGCAACAAGATGTGGATCCAGTACAACGCCGACGGTGGCCACAAGGAGTGGGTGACCGCGGTCTGCGAGTCGATCCGTAACTCCACCGGTGTGGACTGCGTCCCGGACGCCAAGCCGGACTTCCAGACCGACCTGGAGGCGCGCGACAACAACCAGGTCAAGTCCGCCTACCGTGGTGGCTGGGTCGCCGACTACCCGCTGAACGTCAACTTCATGCGGGAGCTGTACGGCACCACCGCCGAGGCGAACAACGGCCGGTTCTCGGACAAGGACGTCGACGCGGCCTTCAAGAAGGGCGACAGCGCGAAGACCCTGGAGGAGTCGATCGCGGCCTACCAGGACGCCGAGAAGCTGGTCCTGGAGAAGATGCCGGCGATCCCGCTGTGGGAGTACAAGGCCAACGGTGGCTACTCCAAGTCCGTGGACAACGTGAAGGTCGACTTCCACGGTGACTACGAGCTCACCGAGGTCACCACCAAGTAGGTCGCGCCACGGCCCGAGGGCCATCCCCCCCCACTCGGCCAGAAGCCGCCCCGACGGCGGTGGTCCCGAGGCCGCTCCCCCGCATAGCACGGGGAGCGGCCTTCGGGGCTGAAGTTATTTCATTCGGAGGCAAACATGGGGCGTTATGTCGCGCGGCGACTGCTCCAGATGATCCCGGTGTTCATCGGGTCAACCCTGCTGGTCTTCTCCATGATGTTCGCGCTGCCCGGTGACCCCGTGCGCGCGCTCGCCGGTGAGCAGACCTCCGATCCCTCGCAGATCGCTGCGATGAAGAAGGATCTCGGGCTCGATCTGCCGCTCTGGCACCAGTACTGGAACTATCTGACCGGCCTGTTCCAGGGTGACTTCGGCACACAGATCGCGAGCGGGCGACCGGTCGCCGACATCATCTCCGAGGCGTTCCCGATCACGGTCCGCTTGGCCCTGTTCGCCTTCGCCTTCACCGTGCTCGTCGGTATCTCGATGGGGGTCTTCGCCGGTCTGAAGGCCGACACCCTCCGGGACCGCGGGCTGCTCATCCTGACCCTGCTGCTGATCTCCGTTCCGTCCTTCGTGCTCGGCTTCCTCGGCCAGTACTTCTTCGCCTTCCAACTCGGCTGGGTGGACCCGAACGTGAGCGGGGAAGCGAGCTGGGACGAACTGTTCCTGCCCGCCGTGGTACTCGCCTCGCTCTCCCTGGCGTACGTGGCACGGCTCACCCGTACCTCGATCGCGGAGAACCTGCGCTCCGACTACATGCGCACCGCGGTTGCCAAGGGGCTGCCGCGCCGTCGTATCGTCGTCGTGCACCTGATGCGCAACTCCATGATCCCGGTGGTCACCTTCCTCGGGACCGACCTGGGCTCGCTGCTGGGCGGCGCGGTCGTGACCGAGGGCATCTTCAACGTCAAGGGTGTCGGTAACGCCATCTTCGACGCGCTCAGGCACCGGGAGGGCGCCACGGTCGTGGGCATCGTGACCCTGATCGTGGTCGTGTATCTCGTCGCCAGCCTGCTCGTCGACCTGCTTTACGCGGTCCTGGACCCGAGGATCCGTTATGCCTGAGGCACTCAAGGACACCACCAAGGACACCGGTGGGGTGAAACCGGCCGAGGCGCTGGCCGAGGCCCCGGCGGCGCCCGCCGACGGCTCGCTGGGCAAGCCCCGCAGCCTGTGGTCGGACGCCTGGAACGACCTGCGGCGCAACCCGCTCTTCCTCATCTCCGCCGTGCTGATCGTGGTACTGCTGGTGATGGCGATCTTCCCCGGGCTCTTCACCGGGGCGGACCCGCGGTACGCGGATCTCGCCAACCACTACCTGCAGAAGCCGAACTGGAGCCACTTCTTCAAGGAGGACTGGTTCGGTTACGACATCCAGGGCCGCTCGGTCTACGCACGCGTGATCTACGGGGCCCGCGCCTCCATCACCGTCGCCCTCGCCGTCACCGCGCTCGTCACCGTGCTCGGTACGGTCGTCGGCATGCTCGCCGGTTACTTCGGCGGCTGGATCGACACCCTGCTCTCCCGGGTCACCGACATCTTCTTCGGCGTCCCCTTCATCCTCGGCGCGATGGTCGTCCTGACCTCGTTCGAGGAGCGCCACGTGTACGTCGTGATCCTGGCCCTCGCCTTCCTCGGCTGGACCCAGATCGCCCGTGTCGCCCGTGGCTCGGTGCTCACCGTCAAGCAGGCGGACTACGTGATGGCGGCCAAGGCGCTCGGCGCCTCCACCACCCGGATCCTGCTGCGGCACATCCTGCCCAACGCGATCGCCCCGGTGATCGTGGTCGCCACCATCGCGCTCGGCGGCTACATCTCCGCCGAGGCCACCCTGTCCTTCCTGGGCATCGGCCTCGCCGAGCCGACCGTCTCGTGGGGTGTCGACATCTCCTCGGGCCAGGAACAGCTCCGTAACGCCGCGTTCGTCCTGATCATCCCGTCGGTCATGGTCTCGATCACCGTTCTGGCGTTCATCATGCTCGGCGATGCGGTACGCAACGCCCTCGACCCCAAGCTGCGCTGAGGGAGGCGTACATGACCATCATCGAGAAGACAGCGGACCGGTCCGCTCCGGATGCCTCCGGCGGCGAAGGCGGCATGCTGCTGGAAGTCCGTGACCTGCACGTGGAGTTCCACACCCGGGACGGCGTGGCCAAGGCGGTCAACGGAGTCAACTACAGCGTCGCCGCCGGGGAGACCCTCGCCGTGCTGGGCGAGTCGGGCTCGGGCAAGTCCGTGACCGCGCAGGCGATCATGGGCATCCTCGACATGCCTCCGGGCCGCATCCCCAAGGGAGAGATCCTCTTCCGGGGCCAGGACATGCTCAAGATGAGCAACGACGAGCGGCGCAAGATCCGCGGCCGGAAGATCGCGATGATCTTCCAGGACGCGCTCTCCTCGCTCAACCCCGTGCTCTCCGTCGGCTACCAGCTCGGCGAGATGTTCCGGGTGCACCAGGGCCTCTCCAAGAAGGAGGCCAAGGCCAAGTCCATCGAGCTGATGGACCGGGTGCGTATTCCGGCGGCGAAGGACCGGGTGAACGATTACCCGCATCAGTTCTCGGGGGGTATGCGTCAGCGGATCATGATCGCGATGGCGTTGGCGCTGGAGCCGGATCTGATCATCGCGGACGAGCCGACGACGGCGCTCGATGTGACGGTCCAGGCGCAGGTGATGGATCTGCTGGCCGAGTTGCAGCGTGAGTTCAACATGGGCCTGATCCTGATCACCCACGACCTCGGTGTCGTTGCGGACGTCGCGGACAAGATCGCGGTGATGTACGCGGGTCGGATCGTGGAGACGGCTCCGGTGCACGAGATCTACAAGCGTCCGGCGCATCCGTACACCAGGGGTCTGCTGGACTCGATCCCGCGCCTGGACCAGAAGGGCCAGGAGCTGTACGCGATCAAGGGCCTGCCCCCCAACCTGCTGAAGATCCCCAGCGGTTGCGCGTTCAACCCGCGCTGCCCCTCGGCGCAGGACATCTGCCGTACGGACGTCCCGCCGCTGGTGCGGGTGACCGAGCGCGACGGCGGCGAGCTGCCGGGCCGCGGCAGTGCGTGCCACTTCTGGAAGGAGACGATCCATGGCTGAGCCGGCGAAACGAGACGAGGCCGCCCGGGCCATGGACGGCGCGAACGGCCAGGACGCGGCGGACACCACCCCGAACGTCACCGAGGTGGACGTGGTCGACGCGGCGAGCGAGTCGGCCTCCGTCGCCGCGATCGAGGCGCCCGTCGAGCGCGGCGAGCCGATCCTCCAGGTCCGCAACCTCGTCAAGCACTTCCCGCTGACGCAGGGCATCCTCTTCAAGCGGCAGGTCGGCGCGGTCAAGGCCGTCGACGGCATCTCGTTCGACCTGTACCAGGGTGAGACCCTGGGCATCGTCGGTGAGTCCGGCTGCGGCAAGTCCACCGTCGCCAAGCTGCTGATGATGCTGGAGACGGCCACCGCGGGCGAGGTCTTCTTCAAGGGCGAGGACATCACGAAGCTGTCGGGGCGGGCGCTGAAGGCGGTGCGGCGGAACATCCAGATGGTGTTCCAGGACCCGTACACCTCGCTCAACCCCCGGATGACGGTCGGCGACATCATCGGGGAGCCGTACGAGATCCACCCGGAGGTCGCGCCGAAGGGTGAGCGGCGGCGGCGGGTCCAGGAGCTGCTGGACGTGGTGGGGCTCAACCCGGAGTACATCAACCGCTACCCGCATCAGTTCTCGGGCGGTCAGCGCCAGCGCATCGGCATCGCCCGCGGCCTCGCGCTCCGGCCGGAGGTCATCGTCGCCGACGAGCCGGTCTCGGCACTGGACGTTTCTGTACAGGCGCAGGTCATCAACCTGATGGAGAGGCTCCAGAACGAGTTCAGCCTCTCGTACGTCTTCATCGCGCACGACCTGTCGATCGTCCGGCACATCTCGGACCGGGTGGGCGTCATGTACCTCGGCAAGATGGCCGAGATCGGTACGGACACCCAGATCTACGACCACCCCACGCACCCCTACACCCAGGCGCTGCTGTCGGCGGTCCCGGTCCCCGACCCGGAGGCCCGCGAGGGCCGCGAGCGGATCATCCTCACCGGAGACGTCCCCTCCCCGGCCAACCCGCCGTCCGGCTGCCGCTTCCGCACCCGCTGCTGGAAGGCGCAGGACCGGTGTGCGGAGGAGGTGCCGCTGCTCGCCGTCCCGGAGCGCTTCAAGGACTCGGACACCGAGGCCGCGCACGAGTCGGCGTGCCACTTCGCGGAGGAGAAGGACGTGGTCCACGCGGCCTGACCCGCGTCACGCCCCGCACCGCCCGAGGGCCCGGAACCGTGTGGACGGTTCCGGGCCCCGGTGCGTTCGCGGTCCGCCCTTTCGGCGTTGCGTCACATAAGACGATCACGACAGAATCCGGCTCATGACCATGAGCGGGAACGGTTCACCAGGGCGGGAACGCCCCTTGCGCCTGGCGGATCTGGCCCGCTCCGAGCCGGGCGGAAGCCGCCCGGGCCCGGTCACCCCGCCGGCCCCCGCGGCGTTCGCGGCCGATCGGATCGACCGGATCGAGGCGGCGAGGGCGGAGTTCGCGGCGTTGCTGGGGGAATTCCGGCGTACGGCGGTACTCGTCCCCGACGACGGCCAGGGCAGCCTCTGGACGGCGGAGCAGGGCGGCGTCCGGTGGATCTGCGCCTTCTCGGACGAGGCCGCGCTGGCCCGGTTCGCGCTCGCGCGCGGAGACGCGGCGCGGGAGTGGCCGTACCGTACGGTGCTGGGCGCGCGCCTGCTGGACGTGATGGTGCCACTGCTCGGCGTACCGGCGGGCGTGGCCCTGGACGCGGGCAGCCCCGACGGGACCCTCTTCCCGCCGGTGGCCGGGGTGGTCCCGGAGACGGCGGTCGTGGATCCCGGCGCCGAGGGAACGGCGAAAGCGCAGGGCACCCGGTGAGCGGCGGGGACGCGGGAGACCTCGACGCCCCGGACGAGGCGCTGGCGCTGATAGCCCAGGGCATCGACAAGGCGCACGGCGAACTGAAGGACCTCGGCGCGATCGGCGAGGCGACCGCGGGCCGCGGCTTCTCGGAACTCGCCCTGACCGGGCTGGAGCTGGGACACGAGGGGCTGGCCGCGCAGTTCGATGCCTTCTGCCAGCGCTGGGAGTGGGGCGTACGGGCGCTGATGTGGCGGGGGAACACCTTCGCCTCCGGTGTGGGGCTGTCGGCCGGGGCGTTCCACGAGCAGGAGCAGTACGTCAAGGGCACGTTCAAGATCGCGGTGAACGCGGTGAACGGGAACCCGCACCTCAGTGAGGAAGAGGTCCAGGGCAAGAGCTGGGACGAGATCCGCTCGCAGTCCGCGACCGACGGCGCGGACTACAGCGCCGAGTCGTTCGAGCAGGCGCACGGCGAGACGAAGCAGACCTGGGGCGACACGATGTACGTGGCGGAACGGGGAGCGCTGAAGGACCTCCAGGAGAAGGGCATCGTGAGCCCGGAGCTGAGCGGACCGGGGGACGACAAGCTCCGCGACACCTTCAGCCCCTCGGAGGGGGCCGTCCAGCAGGCGGACGAGCGGTACGGGCCGATCGGCGGACCGGGCGAGGGGACGACTGACGAGGCGGCCGGCCGGTGACCGACTGGGGCGAGCTGGCAGACAAGGGCCTCGGAAAGCTGGAGGCCGGCTGGGAGGCCGGCAAGCGCAAGGTCGGCGAGGGCGTCGACTGGGCGACGGACAAGGCCGGCGCCGGTCTGGAGTACGCGGGCGCCGAGGGTCTGGCGGACCAGGTCGAGGACTGGGGCGACAGCGCCGCGTCCTCGCTCGGTGCGAAGGTGGGGGAGCGGCAGCTCGGCCAGAGCGAGGAGGCCGACGAGCTGATCCACGGCAGCACGGCCAGGATCAACGCGAGCGCGCGGAACCTCACCGACTTCCAGGACGCCTTCGAACTCGTGGGCCGGGGCATGAAGAACCTGGACTCCGGCCACTGGAAGGGTGCGGCGGCCGACGCGTTCCGCGAGAAGTTCGCACCGCTCGGCGGGGACTGGCTGCGCGCCGCGGATTCCTTCGGGGACGCGGCGGGGGCGCTGAAGACATACGCGACGACGGTCACCTGGGCGCAGGCCGAGGCCACGGAGGCGATCGCCCGCCACGAGGAGGGCGAGGCGGCGTCGAAGGCGGCGGTGGCCGCGTACAACAAGAAGGTCGACGCCTACAACGCCGCCAGGACCGGCCCCGATCCCCTCCCGGATCCGGGCGAGTTCACCGATCCGGGTGAGGCGCGGCGGGCACGGGCGCGGGAAATCCTGACCGAGGCCCGCCGGCAGCGCGACGAGGCGGCCGAAACGGCCCGGAAGGCGATCGCGGCGGCGCTGGCCCACGCGCCGGCGATGCCTTCGGCGGCGGAGCGGGCGAAGCTCGGCCTGGTCGACTTCTCCGTCAGCCGGTCCACGGAGATGAGCCACTTCGGCGGCGGCATCGTCAAGGGCACGGTCGGCATCACCAACTTCGTCCGCTCGGTCAACCCGATGGACGCGTACAACATCACGCACCCGGCCGAGTACTACAAGGGCGTCAACATGACGCTGGCCGGCCTGGTCGCGGTGGGCGCCGACCCCGACCAGGCACTCAAGGACGCCTGGATCGCGGCGAAGAAGGACCCGAGCGAGTTCGCCGGCCGCATCGTGCCCGAACTGTTCGGTACGAAGGGCACGGGCCGCGCGGCGGGCGGCGTCAGGAGCGCGGCCCGCGCGGGTATGAGAGACGGCCTCAAGAATGGTTTGAGAGAGAGTGCCGGAAGCCCGTTCGATAATCTGGCGAGCAGAGGATCCGGAGCCGACCTTCCGGCATTCGAGGACGTGAAGAGGGCGGTCATCGAGAGCTCGCCAGAGGTGTCGCCGCGAAAATGGTCCGATCAGGACGGGCATTACTATGCAAGTCGAGTTCTCAAAGGCGGGCGGCCGGATGGCGAGACCGTATTGGCCGGCCATGGGTATATTGAAGTTGGAGCAGGTGAGGTAACAGTACCGCCGGGCACGAGCGTCTCATTTTATGTGGCGCATGGCGACAGGATCCCTGGACTCAACGGCGTTGCTGTGGAGGGAGGTTCTTACCCCGGGACGGCGATGGAGAAGTTCGTGCCAGGAGATAGGATACCGAACTACACCCTGGCTCCACCCGAAGCGAAGGGGCCGGGTGGATTCACGGTTTACGAGAACTCCACAACAGTCTCACAACGAACGATGCTCGCCGATCTCCTGAAAACCGACATGGGGAATGTGCACTGGGCGGCCTGTCGTGAGTTCAAGCAGTAGCCTACAGCAGCCTCGGCAAGGGAGAATCGGGTGAAGATTCAATGAGTAGCGCAGGGCAGCCGGGAGAGTCATGGACTCTGACGGATGTGACTCTTGTGGTCAAGAAAGATGACCTCGACCCTGATTCGGTCACGGGGCGCCTGGGGTTGCGCCCCTCGGCTGTGCGGCTGCCTGGCGTTGATCGCTGGAATCCTGCCGGGGATACTGACGGGCAATGGCGTCTGCAGTGTGACGAGCGCACGACCAGAATTTTCTCGGAGCAGCTCGATGTGATTCTGCGGGCAGCCGAAGGGTGTGCCCGGGTGCTGGAAATATTGAGAGCCGAAGGCTGCGAAACTTTTATCGTCATTTCGGGTTTTGCGGATGATGACTCCCAGATCGTCTTCTCCGGAGAGGACATGGCAAGGATTTCTCGCCTGCAAACCTCGGTGAAAATTATTCCCAATGTCAATGAGCGATAGTTGGCTTAGTGAGGATGTGTCGTGGCTGTGTTCGAGGCCTGGGAATCGGTGAATATCTCACTGGCTGTAATGAAAGAGCCCGTCGATGCCCCGATTGTCTGTGGCTTTCTGAGCATTGATGCTGTTCCGTCGGAGCGTGGTGTTCTCATCAGCTCCGGGCCGAATTGGTGGGCGTACACTTATGGCGAGGGTTTCAGTGATGACTTGGATTCAAAAGTCGTTGCGCTGGTAGACCGCTTCAAGCCTTGCTTGGGTGGGGTGGAAAATCTCCGTGAAACTGGTCATACGGTTCAAGTGGCCATCGCGGGAACGGTGAGAACCGGCTCCCAATTGTCTCTTTCGCCTCGGGTGATTGGTAGGTTGGCATCCCTGGATATTCCTATTACGGTTACTTCGCTCACGGATGCTCAGGAAGAGGATCCTCTGAGTTGGCTCGACGGGTGAAGGCTCGTCTTGGTAAATAATGATCATGAAGGGCGAGGCGGCTGGTTGGGGCACCAGGGCGCCTGGAACGTCTGCCTGGGATGAATTTTAAGGTCGATGCTTGGTGCGGTCCGAGAAGAACGTTGAATGATTGTTTTCTGGGCGGGGGGCCGGAAATTCTGCATGGGATCGGAGATCTCCGCCTCCCGCTATCGAGTATGCGACCCGGCTTCGGGCTGCCCTGGGTGCGGTCTTGGCGCTGGCGATGTCGGAGGAGTTCGAGGACGATGATTTCCCTGTCGATACGATACCGGCCTGGTTCAGGGCTGTGTGCCTCGGAGGTCATGGTCCCGTCGAGGATTTCGCCCGGGTGGGCGCCTTGCGCTACTCGGAGAGAATTGGAGAGGGGCCCTGGGGTTTTGCGGGACTGGCTGTATCGATTTCATCCGGAAGCGGAGGTGCGAGGGTGGGCGTGGTGGGATCTGACGTCCCTGCCGGATGGTCGACTGAGGCTGCGGGTTGACGCGTGGGGTGAATCATTCTTCGCGTGGGAGGAATTGCGGTGGCTTCTGTACATGTGCGGTGCGAGTGAGGTCGACGGTCCGATCCTCAGGCGTCCGGAGGTATGGGCGGAAGAGGTATCCGTATGAATGAGAAAGTTCGCGCGGTTTTCACGGACGATGCCATCACGGTGTATCAGGCGTATCCAGTGAGGATCGCTGATCCCGCAGTGGCAGCCGGCACATTTGTGGATCCGTTCAAGCGCACACGGATGACGTGGATCAAGCCCTCGTTCCTCTGGATGATGTATCGCTCGGGCTGGGCCACGAAGCCGGACCAGGAGCGGATCCTGTCCATCCAGATCACGCTGGAGGGATTCGAGTGGGCTCTTTCTCGCGCATGCCTCAGCCATTTCGACCGGACCCGCTACCGCGACAAGGCCGAGTGGCGGGCGGAGTTGGAGTCGAGTCCGGTTCGGGTGCAGTGGGACCCTGACCGCGATACCGCCCTGAATCCGCTGTCCCGACGCGCCATTCAGATCGGTCTGTCGGGGGAGGCGGTCGACAGGTATCTGGACGACTGGATCGTCGGCATGACCGACATCACCGGTACGGTCGGCGACATTCGCCGGGCGGTTCGCGGTGGGGATCGCGAGGAAGTGGCCGCCCTACTGCCGGACGAGCGAGAGTATCCGCTTCCGGCGGCTGTGGGCGAACGCATCGCGCGCATGCGGATATCGCCGTGATCGGCCGTCTCATGCACAACAGGAGTGGAGGCTCGCGTCGGATGCGTGCATAAGATGCGTGATCATGAGCATGCCACCCCCGCCCCATCAGTCTCCGGGCCCGTACGGCCCCCCGCAGCAGCCGAACCCGTACGCCGCCCACCCGTATCCGCCCGGGTACTACCAGCAGCCCCCTCCGCCGTACGCCGGCCAGGCACCCTGGGGGCAGTTCCCGCCGGGGCCGCCTCCGCGCAAAAACCGGCCGGGTCTGATCCTCGGTATCGTCGCGGCGTCGGTCGGGGGACTCCTCGTCCTCTCCTACCTCGGTAATCGGGGTAGTGCTTCCTCCGACGATTTCGCGGCTGCCGAGTACAGGCTCACCGCGCCGAAGACACTGCTGAACAGCAGCTACGAGCTGGTCAAGGACGGAAGTGCCGACTCGAACGACCGGTTGAAGAGGGATGGTTACGGCGACGGTCCGGACGTACTCAATGTGCGAGGAATCCTGGGTTCGTACACCGGATCCGCTACGGATGCGCAGAGCGGGCTCGCCCTTGTGGGAATGTACGGCCAGTTCAAGAACCCGGAGAAGGAGAGGGAGGGCCTGTTGCGCGGCATGCGGCAGGCGGACGGGATGAGCGAGCCCAACCCTTCACGGGTCATCACGCCAGAAGGGGCAGGCATCGATCTGGAATGCACTGTCCTGCTCTCCGATGACGACGACGGGACCTCCACTGTCCCCGTATGCGCATGGGGTGATGAGAACACCGTCGGCTACGTTGCGTTCTTTACCCCTGAGGATTCCGCGCAGGATGCGGATTCGGTCGACCTCGACGCCACGGCGCGGAACGTCCAGGAGATACGTGACGAAGTGCGGCAGCGCATCGGCTGACCATGCCCGGTGGTCGCCGGCTACAGGTTTCGAAGTCCCCTGTGCCCATGCCGGACTTGAAGGCCTGCCACTCACCCGGCGTGAACCGGGCGCGCGACACGTTCGGCGGCGGACTTCCGGCGGTCTCACGGCGGGGTCACAATCACCCCCTGAGCGCACTGGGCGAACTTCTCCCGGCTCACCTCCACCGCGTCAACTGCGTCTTCGAGGCTGGTGCGGTACCCGTCATCAGGCGATTCCCCTTCGAGCGTCTCGCGGAGCACTCTCTTGAGGTACATCCGCAGGGACCGTACGTCCGACCACACGTTCACGGCCTCCGCGGCCACGGTTTTCGGCCCCATCAGATCGAGCCGTGCCTGTGCCTTGTAGAGGGCGTCCACCGCGGTACCGAGCTCTTCGACGGCTTCGCGCAGCACATCGGCCGGAGGCGGGGAGTCCCGGGCGGAGTCCCGTACGCCGTCCTGGTGTGCGACGCGGTGCAGCACACTGTCGACCGGCTCCGCCGCCTTCATGAATGCGAGGTATGCCTCCAGGCGTTCGCTCCGCAGCGTCCGACCGTGATCGACCGCCCCCTGGTCACGAGCCTGCCGCCGAGCGGCCGTATACGTCAGCCACGAGGTGCACAGGGTGCCGGCGACGCCTACTCCGGCTCCCGCCACGGCCGCCCATCCTTGGTCCATGCGGTCCATCCTGCTGCCGTATGCCGTCGCGCGAGACCTTTTCCTCAGATCCCCGCGTCTCCTAGACTCAATGAAGTTGACGAAGCGTCACACACATGCGTGATCACGGGCCATTGGTTTGGAGGTCGGGCAGATGGCCGCAGCATCACACCGCCCACCGGGCGATCCGGCGGAGGATTCGGCACAGCGTTTCGCCTCCGAGTTACGAGCCCTCCGCAACTCCGCAGGCAGTCCGACGTACCGCCAGATGGCCGCGCGTACCGACCAGTCGACCAGTGCCCTGTCCAATGCCACGAGTGGCAGACAGCTGCCGACCCTCGAAGTCACCTTGGCCTACGTCGAAGCCTGCGACGGCGACCGCACGGAATGGGAACGACGGTGGCAAGCGGCGAAGGCCGAACTCGGCACGACACCGCCACCGGCACGGCGGTGGCCGGTCGTTGCCGCCGCAGGCGGCGTCGTGCTCTTATTGGTGGCCGCCGGGGCAGTTCTCGCGAGTCGGCTCACGCACGAGCCGCCACCATCGGACGCGGCCGACCACACCCCCCGCTTCTTCGCCGACGATGATGCCTTCAACCAGCGGCAATCGCGTCCCCAACTGGCGCCGGACTCGGCGCGGATGGTCGCCGACCTGCTCGCCCTGGGGCGGGTGGAGTTGTACTCCGGCAAGGCCGGATCCTTTGTGTACCGAGCCACCTCCAGCACCCCGACCTACGAAGTCACCCCGCGCAAGCACGTCGGTCAATGGGGGCCCAACCCCTTCGAAGGCGTCGGCTTCCCCTGGGACGCATCGTGGAAGGCGCCGCCACCGGAGCGCCAGTGGACGGTGGTGGTCACGGCGGACGGGCGGTCGGTGGAGTGCTGGCGGACCGAGGTGCGGGATGGCAGGCCGAGCTGTGAATGGGGAGCCGTGTCCGACGCCCGTGGCTCGTCGGTCGCTGACAAGGGGCAGGCCACCGGCAGTGGTCTGTCCCGCCTCGCCGGATTGATCACCCGCGAGGACTGGAAGGCCGGCCGCATCGATCACGCTCTGAGCTTCGGCACCCCGGACAACAACGACCAGTTCGTCTTCCCGGCGGTTGAAAGCGATGGCCCGGGGCAAGGCCGCTGGAGCGAGGGCCAGTTCATCTGGCTTGACCGCGCGTACGACATCGACGCCGACACCTCGCTCAAGCCGTACGAGCGGATGGTCGCAAAGGCACTGCAGGAGTACGGCGCGTTCAACGTCAAGAACGCCGAGGAGTTCAGCTTCACGTCCGAGTACGGATCGAAGCCGCCGGGCAACAACGGCGAGGCCTACGCGCCTCTCACGCATATCAAGTTCGAGAAGTATCTGCGGGTCGGAACGATCGAGCCCGCGTCGTAAGAGGCTGTGGTGCTCGGCGTCGTTCAGCGGGACGGAAGCCTGCCTGGCGGTTGGGTGTCGGTAAGCGGTTGGGGCTTCCCTTGATAGTGGGCACGCTGTCACGCTGGGCGCGAAGGGAGCCGCTTCGGCCTCCAGGCCCAGGACGTCGTGGACCCACGCCGCCCGGTACCGCCACCTCCGCGTGGTCGGGGAGGGCGGTGGCCAGGGCCAGGAGCCGCTCCCCGGGCCTGGTCGGGGGCGCCCTGCTCGCGCAGTGCGATCGCTTCGGCCAGGCGGCCGATCCGGGGGTGATCGTTCATGCCCGACTCATTTCAGGTCGCGACGGGCAGACGCCCTGGCTAGACTTAGTCAAGTGGTTAGTCCATTCAGTGATCGCATCGCGAGGCAAGCGTGGAAGCAGCCCGGCAGTACAACGTTCATGAGGCCAAGACGCATTTCTCCCGGATCCTGGAACAGGTGGCGACCGGCGAGGAGGTCGTGATCAGCAAGGCAGGAGAGCCGGTGGCCAAGGTGGTGCCGCTGCGCCCCAAGGTGATGAGGACCGGCCGGGGCTCGCTCCGTGGGCGTATCCACATCCCGCACGACTTCGATGACCTTCCTGATGATCTCGCCGACGCCTTCGGGATGCACTGATGCGCCTCCTGCTCGATACTCATGTGATCCTCTGGTGGCTGGACGATTCGCCTGAGCTGTCCGACGAGATCAAGGACCTGCTGGACACCGAGCCCGGTGTCTACGTGAGCGCTGTGTCACCGTGGGAAATCGCGATCAAGCAGTCTCTCGGGAAGATAGAGGGGCCCGAGGATCTCGCCGAGCGGGTGCGCGACTGCCAGTTCACCGGGTTGCCCGTCACGGCCGGGCACGGAGTGCGGGCGGGGCGGCTGCCGGGGCACCATCGGGACCCCTTCGACCGGATACTGATCGCCCAGGCACAGACCGAGGGGATGACCCTGGTGACCCGGGACAAGTGGATCCCCCAGTACGACGTACCGGTCATGCCGGTGTGACGGGCCGGGGATCACGGGGTGTCGACCGGGGGCGCGGGCACGGGCGGACCGGCGTCCGGTGGCGGCAGTGGTTCCGGGTGGTGGCAGGCCGTCAGGTGGGTGGGGCGGCTGCCGTTCTGGCGGGTCAGCGGGGGTGTGCGGGTCGCGCAGGTGTCCGTCGCCTTCCAGCAGCGGGTGCGGAAACGGCAGCCCGAGGGCGGGTGGACCGGGGAGGGGACGTCGCCCGTCAGGCGGATGCGGGGGCTGGGCGGGGTGTCGTCGTCCGGGAGCGTCATCTCGGGGACCGCCGAGAGCAGGGCCCTCGTGTACGGGTGACGGGGGGCGCCGTACAGCTCGTCCCGGTCCGCGATCTCCACGATCCGGCCCAGGTACATCACCGCCACGCGCTGCGAGAAGTGGCGTACGACGGCCAGGTCGTGGGCGATGAAGACGAAGGCGATACCCAGTTCGCGCTGGAGCTGCTGGAGCAGGTTGACCACCTGCGCCTGGATCGAGACGTCCAGCGCCGAGACCGGCTCGTCGGCCACGATCAGCCTCGGCTGCGGGGCGAGTGCCCTGGCCACCCCGATGCGCTGGCGCTGGCCGCCGGAGAACTCGTGCGGGAAGCGGTTGTAGTGCTCGGGGTTGAGGCCGACCGTGTCGAGGAGTTCGCGTACGCGTCTCTCCCGGCCGCCCGGCGGGTCGATGCTGTTGATCTCCATCGGCCCGGCGATGATCCTGCCGACCGTCTGCCGCGGGTTGAGCGAGGCGTACGGGTCCTGGAAGATCATCTGGATCTCGGGGCGCACCGGTGCCAGCCGCTTGCGCGGGGCGTGCGTGATGTCCTGGCCGCGGTAGGTGATCCGGCCGGCGGTCGGTTCGAGGAGCCGGGTGATGAGCCGGCCCGTCGTGGACTTGCCGCAGCCGGACTCGCCGACCAGGCCCAGGCTCTCGCCCTCGGCGACCGTGAAGTCGAGTCCGTCCACGACCTGGACGGCGCCGACCGTACGCCGGACGGGGAAGCCGCCCGTGATCGGGAAGTGTTTGACGAGTCCGGAGATCTCCAGGAGGGGTGTGGGGGTGCTCATGGGGGTGTTCGGAGGGGTGCTCGTGGGCGCGGTCATTCGGGGCGGGGTCCCTTCGGTGGGGTGTGTGCGGGATCGGCCCGGCCGCTTCACGACGGGCCCGCTCCCGCGAAGTCCGCGGAGAACTCGATCCGTTGCGCGGGCGTGAGGTGACAGGCCGCCCCGTGCCCGGTGTCCGGTTCCAGCGGCGGCAGCCGGGTCGCGCAGCGCGTGCCGCCCACCTGTTCGGTGAAGGCGCAGCGCGGGTGGAAGCGGCAGCCGCCGGGCGGGGTGAGGAGGCTGGGCGGGGTGCCGGGGATGGGGGCGAGGGGGATGTCCACGGGGGATCGCAGGCTGGGCATGGAGCCGAGCAGGCCCCAGGTGTAGGGGTGGTTGGGGGTGCGCAGGACCTCTTTCCTCGTGCCCCGCTCCACGCTCCGGCCGCCGTACATCACGAGGATGTCGTCCGCGATGCCGGCGATCACGCCCAGATCGTGGGTGATGAGGACGATCGCGGTGCCGGTCTCCCGCTGGAGCTCCCCCAGCAGGTCCATGATCTGGGCCTGGACGGTGACGTCCAGCGCGGTCGTCGGCTCGTCCGCGATCAGCAGCGCGGGGTCGCAGACCAGCGCCATCGCGATCATCGCCCGCTGGCGCATCCCGCCGGAGAACTGGTGCGGGTAGTCGTCGGCCCGCATGTCCGGCTGCGGGATCCCGACGCGCCCGAGCATCTCGACGGCCCGCGCGCGGGCGGCCTTCCGGGAGGCGCCGGTGTGCTTGCGGTACGTCTCCGCGATCTGCCGGCCGACCGTGTGGTACGGGGAGAGCGCGGCCAGCGCGTCCTGGAAGATCATGGCCATCGTGTTCCCGCGCAGCCGTTCCAGTGCGCGTTCGCCCGCGGTGAGGAGATCGCGCCCGTCCAGCAGGATCTCCCCCTCGATGGCCGTGCGGCCGCGGTCGCGGTCGTGCAGGCCCAGGACCGCCAGGCCGGTGACGGACTTGCCGGAGCCCGACTCGCCGACGATGCCGAGGGTCCTGCCGCGCGCCACGTCGAAGGAGAGCCCGTCGACGGCGCGTACGGTGCCGTCCTCGGTGGCGAAGCGCACCCGCAGGTCGCGGACGGAGAGGAAGGGGGCGGGAGGTGAGGTGCTCATGGGGTGTGCCTCCTCGGGGCGGTGGGGTGCCTCTTTGGAGCGTGGGGTGCCTCTTCGGGGCATGGGGTGCCTCCTCGGGCCTGGCGGGTCTCATGTGAGGCGTACGCGCGGGTCGATGACGGCGTACACCGCGTCGACGACGATGTTGAAGACGACGATCGCCCCCGCCGCGACGAGCACCACCCCGAGCAGCAGCGGCAGGTCGTTGTCCTGCACCGCCTTGACGGAGAGCGCGCCGATGCCGTGCAGGCCGAACGTCTGCTCGGTGATGATGGCGCCGCCGAGCAGGGCCCCGATGTCGAGCCCGAAGATCGTGACGATCGGCCCCATCGCGCCCCGCCAGGCGAAGCGGAAGAAGACCGTCCGGCGCGAGAGGCCCTTGGCGCGTGCCGTCCGTACGTACTCCTCGCCGAGCGTCTCGACCAGCTGGGAGCGGGCCATCCGCGTGTAGTTGGCGGTGAAGATCAGCGCGAGGACGAACCAGGGCAGCAGCAGCCCCCGGAACCAGCCCGCCGGGTCCTGGGTGATCGGGATGTCCTGGGGGCGGCCGAGGAGGTGCCACTGGTCGGTGAGGTAGTACATGGCGACCACTCCGACGATGTAGATCTGGAGCGAGGAGCCGACCAGCGAGGCCGACGACGCCACCTTGTCCAGCGCCCTGCCCTGCCGGACCGCCGCGAGCATGCCCGCGCCGACGCCCAGCACCACGAAGACGACGGCGCTGCCGAGGGCGAGCGACAGGGTGGTGGGGAAGCGGTCGAGGATGGTGCCGAGGACCGGTTCGCGGTTGTGGAACGAGTAGCCCAGGCAGGGCGCCGGGCAGTGCCCGAACGACGCGTAGTCCCGGCCGGCGAACACCCCCCGGAGCCAGTGCCAGTACTGCACGGGCAGCGGGTCCGCGATGCCCAGGTTGCGCCGTACCAGCGCCAGCGTCTCGGGGGTGCAGACCTTGCCGCAGGCGACCCGGGCCGGATCGCGGGGCGCGACGTAGAAGAGGACGAAGGTGAACGCGCTGATGACCAGCAGGATCACCGCCGCGCCGAGCGTCCGGCGCACGAGGAAGCGGAGCATGGCGTGTTCTCCTCGGGTTCCTCCGGCTTCCTCAGGACCTGGCATACAGCTTGTAGAGCACGGCCGCAGAGAACAGCGGGTCGTAGAGCGCCCCGCCGACCTCCGACCCGGCCAGGTAGAAGCGGCGCTGGTACGTCTCCGGGATGATCGGCGCCTCCTCGGTCATGATCCGCCGGTCCAGCGCGGCCCATGCTGTGCCCGCCTGCCGGGGGTCGGCGATCACCACGTCCTTCCTGATCGCCGCGTCCACCCAGCCGACCTTGAGCTGGGAGATGTTGTTGGCGCCGTCGGCGATGGTGCCGCCGTCGAAGAGCGGCTGGATCAGGGTGTAGCCGGTGGGCCAGTCCGGGGCCCAGCCGAACCACATCACGTCGAACCGGTTGTCGATCTGCTGGACCTGGTCGTAGTAACTGGTGGAGTCGAGCGGCTTGATGACGGGGGTGAAGCCCGCCTTCTTGAGCGCGTTCTCGATGACGACCTTGGTCTTGTCGTAGTTGTCCGCCTGGGGGAAGGCGTAGACGATCTTCTGGCCGGTCCTCCCCGCCTCTTTGAGTAGCCTCTTCGCGGCCTCCGGGTCGCCCTGCGGCTTCTTCAGCTTCCCGTAGACGTCGAACTTCTCGCGCCCCAGGATGTCCGGGCTGAGGATCGTCGTGGCGAGGTCGCCCGCCGAGGGGCCGCCGTAGATCTGCCGGATCTGCTCCAGCGGCCAGGCGTGGATGAGGGCCTGGCGCACCTTCAGGTCGGGGACGCGCCGGGTGTTGATGGCGTAGTAGTAGAGGCCGGTGAGCAGGCCGTCGATGGTGCGCTTCTTCAGCGCGGGATCGGTGAGCACCTTCTGGATCCGCTCGGCCGGCACTCCGCTGTACGCCATGACCGCATACCGGTCGTCGCCCGAGTCGGCGATCAGCCGGTCGGAGGCGGCGAGCGCCTGCGGCCCGAACTCGAAGGCGAAACGGTCCGGATAGGCGGTGCGGATCGCGTCCGTCCGGGGATCCCAGTGCGGATTGCGGGTGAGCGTCATCGACTTGTCGACCGCGTGCTGCGTGAGCTTGTACGGTCCGGCCGAGACCGGGTCCTTGTCGTACTTCTCCTTGGTGTCCAGCCTGACCGGCACGGCCCCGTACGAGTGCATCGCCAGCGTGAAGTTGAGGTCCGGGCGGGCCAGCTTCAGATGGAAGGTGATGGTCCCGCGCCGCGCGTCGGTGACGACGGAGTCGAGGTGCTTGCCGCCGTACGGGCCCTTGTACGCGGCCCGGTAGTCGGTGGAGCCGGTCAGCGCGGTCTGGAGATAGCCGGCGCCCTCGGTGGTGAAGCTCGCGAAGCCGCGTTCGATGCCGTGGCGTACGTCGTCGACGGTCAGCTCGCTGCCGTCCTCCCACCGGAGGCCGTCCTTCAGCGTGAACGTCCAGGTCCTGCCGCCGTCGGAGAGGGTGCCCGCGTCGGTGGCGAGGTCGCCCACCAGCTTCATGGAGCCGTCCGGCGCGATCTTGTAGCCGGTGAGGCAGCGGATGTACAGGTTGCCGACCGTGGAGTTCCAGGAGAAGTAGATGCGCTGCGGGTCGAGATGGGAGAAGTCGTCGGGCCCGATGCCGCGGATCGTGCCGCCCGTGCGCGACCCGGCGACGGCGGGGGCGGGCCCGGTGGAGTCCGCGGCGGTGCCGACGGCGACCGTACTGCCGGTGTACTTCGTGGAGCCCGCGGAGCCGGTCCCGTCTCCCGGGCCGCTGCCGCCGGAGTTGCCGCTGCTGCAGGCGGCGAGGAGCGCGGAGCCGCCGGCCGCGGCCGCTACGGAGGTGGTGATGACGAAGGTTCTGCGTGAGAGGGACATGTCCGCTGTTTCCTGCCCTGTCGAGTTCGAGGTGGAAGTCGAGTTCGAGTTCGAGTCGATGCGGAGGGGGAGTGAAGCGATGCCGGTCGGAGCGGCGTGGCCGGGGTCAGCGCCTGATCCTCGGGTCCAGTGCGTCGCGTACCGAGTCGCCGAGGAGGTTGAAGGCGATCACGAAGATCACCATCGCCACCCCCGGGAACAGCAGGAACGTGATGTCGTTCTGGTACACGTTCGCGCCGCGCTGGATCATCACGCCCCAGTCGGGGGTCGGTGAGCTGAGGCCCACGCCCAGGAAGGCGAGGCCCGCCTCGGTGGTGACGAAGAGGGGGAGCGCGAGGGTCGCCTGGATGAGGATCGGCGTCCACAGGTTGGGGAGCAGCTCCTTGAAGATGATCCGCGCCGGGGACGCGCCGGTCACCTTCGCCGCCTCCACGAACTCCCGCTCGCGCAGGGCGAGTACCTCGCCGCGCAGCAGCCGGGCGATGGGCGCCCAGCCGAAGGCGGTCATCACCGAGATGAGGCTGGTGACGGTGAGCCAGACCGGGGTGTTCTCCTCCGGCGGGACCAGGATCGAGATCAGCACCGGCCAGAACGCGATGAAGAACAGCGTCGAGGGGAACGCCAGCAGGATGTCGATGACCCGGCCCACGAGATAGTCCGTCCGGCCGCCGAGGTATCCGGCCGTGACACCGATGACGACCCCGAACACCGCCACGAGCAGCGTGGTCACGGTGGCGATCAGCAGCGAGTTGCGGATCCCGTACAGCAGGAAGGTGAAGACGTCCCGGCCCAGCCCGGGTTCGATGCCGAACCAGTACGTGCCGCTGATACCGCCGTTGGGGCGGACCGGGAAGCCGAAGTCGTCGAGGAGGCCGGGGTTGTCCTGGCCGTAGGTGTCGTACGGGTTCTTCCCGTAGAGCCGGGCGATCAGCGGGGCGCAGACGGCCACGACGAAGAAGAAGGCGACGACGCAGGCGGCGGCAACGCCCGTACGGTCGCGCCGGAAACGCCGGCGAGCGAGCTGTCCCGGGGAGCGGCCGGCCGCCACGGTGCCGGACGGGGCGGGGGCGGTGCCGGACGGGGCGGTGAGCGGAGAGGGCGCGGAGGTCATGATGCTCCTGGCCGAAAGAGATCGAAAACTCCGCGGTCAAACCCGCGGGCCAATCGGACTTTTTCAATCGGTATGTGCACAGTCAATGAATTCTTCGTGGCCTTGAGCGCCTCTTTTGCGGCTTGGTGCGTGCATGGCCAACCGTTGGTGCGAATGCGCTGCCGTCATGACCGGACCGAGAGATCCCCGGCTCCCGGCGTGCGTACATCCGGAGGGCGGATCCGGCCGTTCAGGTGAGTCGAATAGGCGTATTGCGCCCTATGGGTGGATATTGGGGCCCGGTCGAGCCCAGCACCCGAGGAGGCACATCGATGCGAGGAGCTACGCACACGGTTCGAGTCGCGCAAGCCGGGTGGACCGCGTGCGCGGTGGCCGTCGTCCTCGCGGCGACGGCCTGCGGCGGCGGGGACAGCACCATCGGCAGCGGCGCCGAGGGCGTGGTGCGTTCCTCCTGGGGCGACCCGCAGAACCCGCTGGAACCCGCGAACACCAACGAGGTCCAGGGCGGCAAGGTCCTCGACATGATCTTCCGCGGGCTGAAGCGGTACAACCCGAAGACCGGCAAGGCCGAGGACGAACTCGCCGAGCGGATCGAGACCACGGACTCACGGCACTTCACCGTCACCGTCAAGGACGGCTGGACCTTCAGCAACGGAGAGAAGGTCACCGCGGCGTCCTTCGTGGACGCCTGGAACTACGGCGCCAACCTCAAGAACAACCAGAAGAACGCCTACTTCTTCCAGTACATCGACGGGTACGACACGGTCCACCCGGCCTCCGGAGCGCCGACCGCCGCGACCCTCTCCGGGCTGAAGGTCACCGGCCCGCGGACCTTCACCGTCACGCTCTCGCAGCGCTTCTCCACCTGGCCCGACACCCTCGGGTACGCGGCCTTCGCGCCGCTGCCCCGGGCTTTTCACGACCAGCACGCGGCCTGGCTCGCCAAGCCGATCGGCAACGGCCCGTACACCGTGGAGCGGTACACCAAGGGCTCCCAGATGTCGCTGCGCACCTGGAAGGAGTACCCGGGCGCCGACAAGGCGCGCAACGGGGGCGTGGACCTCGTGGTCTACACGGACAACAACACCGCCTACACCGACCTCGTCGCGGGCAATCTCGACCTCGTCGACGACATCCCGGCCGCGCAGCTCAAGAACGTGAAGTCCGATCTGAGCGGCCGTTACATCAACACCCCCGCCGGCATCATCCAGACCCTCGCGTTCCCGTACTACGACACGGCGTGGAACACCCCGGGGGCCGTCAAGGTCCGCACCGGGCTCTCCCGGGCGATCAACCGGGAGCAGATCACGGAGACCATCTTCCGCGGGACCCGTACCCCGGCCACCGACTGGACCTCGCCGGTGCTGGGCGCGGACGGCGGCTACAGGGCCGGGCTCTGCGGGGCGGCGTGCGCGTACGACGCGGCCGCCGCGCGGAAGCTGGTGCGGGAGGGCGGTGGCATCCCCCGCGGTCGGCTCACGATCACGTACAACGCGGACACCGGCTCCCACAAGGAGTGGGTCGACGCCGTCTGCAACAGCATCAACAACGCGCTCGGCAACGACAAGGCGTGCGTCGGCAGCCCCGTCGGCACCTTCGCGGACTTCCGCAACAAGATCGGGCAGCGGAAGCTCACCGGGCCCTTCCGCGCGGGCTGGCAGATGGACTACCCGCTGATCCAGAACTTTCTCCAGCCGCTCTACTACACCAACGCCTCGTCCAACGACGGGAAGTGGAGCAACGCCCGGTTCGACAGGCTGATCGACGAGGCCAACGCAGAGGCCGACCCGAAGCCGGCGATCGAGAAGTTCCAGGAGGCCGAGGGTGTCGTACGGGATCAGATGGCGGCCATCCCGCTCTGGTACCAGAACGGCAGCGCGGGCTACTCGGACCGGGTCTCGGACGTGGCGCTCAACCCGTTCAGCGTCCCGGTCTACAACGAGATCACGGTCCACTGACGCCGGAACGCATCCCCTGATCCCCGGCCCCCGGATCCCCTGATTCCCGGCCCTCCGATCCTCGCGGTCACTGTTCGCCTCTTCCCCCGGAGCCCTGCATGGGACGTTATGTGATCCGGCGTCTGCTCCAGATGATCCCGGTCTTCGCCGGCGCCACGCTGCTGATCTTCCTGATGGTCAACGTGATGGGCGACCCCGTCGCGGGCCTCTGCGGCGAGCGGCAGTGCGACCCCGCCACCGAGGCCCAGCTCCGCAAGGAGTTCGGCCTCGACCAGCCCGTCTGGCAGCAGTACCTCACCTACATGGGCCATGTCTTCTCGGGAGACTTCGGCACCGCCTTCAACGGGCAGAAGGTCATCGACCTGATGGCCTCCGCCTTCCCGATCACCATCAGGCTGACGCTCGTCGCCGTCTTCTTCGAGATCCTCATCGGGATCGTCTTCGGCGTCGTCACCGGATTGCGCCGGGGCCGCCCCGTCGACACCTCCGTCCTGCTGCTGACGCTCGTCGTCATCGCCGTGCCGACCTTCGTCACCGGACTGCTGGCCCAGCTCCTCCTCGGTGTCCGGTGGAAGATCGTCGAACCCTCGGTCTCCCCGACGGCGCCGCTCGGCGAGCTGATCCTGCCGGGGCTGGTGCTCGCCTCGGTCTCCCTGGCGTACGTCACCCGGCTCACCCGGACGTCGATCGCCGAGAACGCCCGCTCCGACTACGTCCGTACGGCCGTCGCCAAGGGGCTGCCACGGCGCCGGGTGGTCGTCAGGCATCTGCTGCGCAATTCACTGATCCCGGTGGTCACCTTCATCGGTACGGACATCGGCGCCCTGATGGGCGGCGCCATCGTCACCGAGCGGATCTTCAACATCCACGGCGTCGGATTCCAGCTCTACCAGGGCATTCTGCGCCAGAACACCCAGACCGTCGTCGGCTTCGTGACCGTGCTCGTCATCGTCTTCCTGGTGGCGAACCTGCTGGTCGACCTGTTGTACGCGGTACTCGACCCGAGGATCCGGTATGCCTGACCCCCAGAGCCCCCGCCCGAGCCCCACCGGCCCTGTGGCGGGCGGTCCCGTGGCGGGCGGGGCCGTGGGCGGGTCCGTGGGCCGGGCGAGCAGCCTGTGGTCCGACGCCTGGCGGGATCTGCGGCGCAACCCCGTCTTCGTCCTCTCCGGCCTGGTCATCGTCTTTCTGGTGATCATCTCGATCTGGCCGTCACTGATCGCCAGTGGCAACCCGCTCTCCTGCGACCTCGCCTACGCGCAGGACGGCTCCCGGCCCGGCCACCCCTTCGGCTTCAACGGACAGGGCTGCGACGTCTACACCCGTACCGTCCACGGCGCCAGGACCTCCGTCGTCGTCGGCGTCCTCGCCAGCCTCGGGGTCGCCGTCGCCGGGTCGGTCCTCGGCGGGCTCGCCGGGTTCTACGGCGGAGCCTGGGACGGGGTCCTCTCCCGGATCACCGACATCTTCTTCGGGATCCCCGTCGTCCTCGGCGGCCTCGTGCTGCTGTCCGTGGTCACCAGCACCACCGTCTGGCCGGTGATCGGCTTCATGGTGCTGCTCGGCTGGCCGCAGATCTCCCGGATCGCCCGCGGCTCCGTCATCACCGTCAAACAGAACGACTACGTCCAGGCGGCGCGGGCGCTCGGTGCCTCCAGCGCGCGGATGATGCTGCGGCACGTCCTGCCCAACGCGGTCGCGCCGGTGATCGTCGTGGCGACCATCGCGCTCGGTACGTTCATCGCGCTGGAGGCGACCCTCTCGTACCTCGGGGTGGGACTCAAACCACCGACGGTCTCCTGGGGGATCGACATCTTGGACGCCTCCCCGTACATCCGCAACGCCCCGCACATGCTGCTCTGGCCGGCCGGCGCGCTGGCGGTCACCGTGCTCGCGTTCATCATGCTCGGCGACGCGGTACGCGACGCCCTCGACCCCAAGCTGCGCTGAGGAGCCCCCTGCCGATGTTGCTCGAAGTACGCGATCTCCAGGTGGAGTTCCACACCCGCGAAGGGGTCGCCAGGGCCGTCAACGGCGTCACGTACGCGGTGGCGGCGGGCGAAACCCTCGCCGTGCTGGGCGAGTCGGGCTCGGGCAAGTCCGTGACCGCGCAGGCGATCATGGGCATCCTCGACACCCCACCCGGCCGGATCGCGGGCGGCGAAGTGCTCTTCCAGGGCCAGGACCTGCTGAAACTCAAGGAGGAGCAGCGCCGCAGGATCCGCGGCGCCAGGATGGCGATGATCTTCCAGGACGCGCTCTCCTCGCTCAACCCCGTGCTCACCGTGGGCGCCCAGCTCGGGGAGATGTACGAGGTCCACCGGGGGACGGGCCGGAGACAGGCGCGGGTGCGGGCCGTCGAGCTGATGGAGCGGGTGCGTATCCCGGCGGCGAAGGATCGGGTGAACGACTACCCGCATCAGTTCTCCGGTGGTATGCGTCAGCGGATCATGATCGCGATGGCGTTGGCGCTGGAGCCGGATCTGATCATCGCGGACGAGCCGACGACGGCGCTCGATGTGACGGTCCAGGCCCAGGTGATGGATCTGCTGGCCGAGTTGCAGCGCGAGTTCAACATGGGCCTGATCCTGATCACCCATGACCTCGGTGTCGTGGCGGATGTGGCGGACAAGATCGCTGTGATGTACGCGGGTCGGATCGTGGAGACGGCTCCGGTGCACGAGATCTACAAGCGTCCGGCGCATCCGTACACGCGGGGTCTGCTGGACTCGATCCCGCGCCTGGACCAGAAGGGCCAGGAGCTGTACGCGATCAAGGGCCTGCCCCCCAACCTGCTGCGCATCCCGTCCGGGTGTGCCTTCCATCCACGCTGCCCGAGGGCCCGGGACGTGTGCCGGGCGGAGGAGCCGCCGCTGTACGAGGTGAGGGAGGCCGGGGGCGCGGCCGGGGAGCGGCGGAGCGCCTGCCACTTCTGGAAGGAGACGCTCGATGGCTGAGCCCCTCCTGGAGGTACGGGATCTGGTCAAGCACTACCCGCTCACCCAGGGCATCCTCTTCCGGCGGCAGATCGGCGCGGTGCGGGCGGTCGACGGCGTCTCCTTCGGCCTGGCGCCCGGCGAGACCCTGGGCATCGTGGGGGAGTCCGGCTGCGGCAAGTCGACCGTGGCCAAGCTGCTGGTCCATCTGGAGCGGCCGACATCCGGCGCGATCCGGTACAAGGGCGAGGACATCACGAAGCTGTCGGGGCGGGCGCTGAAGGCGGTGCGGCGGAACATCCAGATGGTGTTCCAGGACCCGTACACCTCGCTCAACCCCCGGATGACGGTCGGCGACATCATCGGGGAGCCGTACGAGATCCACCCGGAGGTCGCGCCGAAGGGTGAGCGGCGGCGGCGGGTCCAGGAGCTGCTGGACGTGGTGGGGCTCAACCCGGAGTACATCAACCGCTACCCGCATCAGTTCTCGGGCGGTCAGCGCCAGCGCATCGGCATCGCCCGCGGCCTCGCGCTCCGGCCGGAGGTCATCGTCGCCGACGAGCCGGTCTCGGCACTGGACGTTTCTGTACAGGCGCAGGTCATCAACCTGATGGAGAGGCTCCAGAACGAGTTCAGCCTCTCGTACGTCTTCATCGCGCACGACCTGTCGATCGTCCGGCACATCGCGGACCGGGTGGGCGTCATGTACCTCGGCAAGATGGCCGAGATCGGTACGGACACCCAGATCTACGACCACCCCACGCACCCGTACACCCAGGCGCTGCTGTCGGCCGTGCCGCTGCCGGACCCCTCGGCGCGCGAGCACCGGGACCGGATCATCCTCGCGGGCGACGTGCCGTCCCCGGCGCACCCGCCGTCCGGTTGCCGCTTCCGTACGCGCTGCTGGAAGGCGCGGGAGCGGTGCGCGGAGGAGGTGCCGCCGCTCACCGTCCCGGAGGCCTTCCGGACGGCGGCGGGGCCGGCCGCGCACCCCTCGGCCTGCCACTTCGCGGAGGAGCGGAAGATCGTTTCTGCGGGCTCCGGGGCGGAGAAAGGCCGATAAAGCGCAACAATTTCGTTAACACGAAGGCAACTTGGTGGACCCGGTACCGATATACGGACCCGTCAGGCTGTGGAGCGTACGGCCGTGCGGGTGCCGTAAACCGGCCGGGACTTCCAGGAGTCCCGGCCGGTTGCCGTACGCCCGCCCTCCCAGGGCGGTCGGTGACCCTTCCCGGCCGGTACGTGTCTCTTGGTCTCTTCCCGGCCGGTCCGTGAACGTCCTACGGCAGGCCCAGTGACCGCTTGAGGAAGTCGACCTGGAGCAGCAGCAGGTTCTCCGCGACCTCTTCCTGCGGTGTCATGTGCGTCACACCGGTGAGCGGCAGCACCTCATGGGGCCGGCCCGCCGCCAGCAGCGCCGCGGAGAGCCTGAGTGAGTGGGCGACGACGACATTGTCGTCGGCCAGCCCATGGATGATCATCATGGGCCGCGCGGGCTCCGCCGGGGACGAGAGCCCGTCGTCCGTCACCAGCGAGTTGGCGGCGTACACCTCGGGCGCCTCCTGCGGGGTGCCGAGGTAGCGCTCCATGTAGTGGGTGTCGTAGAGCCGCAGATCGGTGACCGGCGCGCCCACGACCGCCGCGTGGAAGACATCGGGGCGGCGCAGCGCCGCGAGCGCGGCGAGGTAGCCGCCGTACGACCAGCCGCGGATCGCGACCCGGCCGAGGTCGAACGGGAACCGGCCGGCGAGGTCGTGCAGCGCCTCGACCTGGTCATCCAGGGTGAGCACCAGATTCCGGTGGACGGACTTCTCCCACGCGGGGGAGCGGCCGGGGGTGCCGCGTCCGTCGGCGACGAGCACCGCGAACCCCTGGTCGGCGAACCACTGGGAGGTGAGGTACGCGTTCTGGGCGGCGACCACGCGCTGGCCGTGGGGGCCTCCGTACGGGTCGAGCAGCACCGGGAGCGGACCGTCCGACTCCTGGTAGCCCGTGGGGAGCAGAACGGCGCACGGAATTCGCCGTGCGCCCCCCTCCGTGAGCCGTGCGTGCGCCGTGAGCGCCGGAGGCTCCGCGTACGAGGCGACGGAGGCGAGCCGCTTGCCGTCCCGGAGGACCTCCACGGACGCCCCCGCGGTCTCGGGGCGCGCCGACACGAGGACGGTCACCTCGCCCGCGCGCACGGCCGAGTGGACCCCGGCGCCCGCCGAGAACCGCTCGGTGCCCAGCCCGCTGACGCGGTACACGTGGATCTCGCCGGTCTCGGGATCCGCGGCCTCCGCGCCGGCCGACGCCGAGACCAGGACGTCGTGCTCACCGATGTCCAGCACCGACCGCACATGCAACTGCGGCCCGGTCAGCGGCCGGTCGCCGACCATCAGGACGCGCGCGCCGCCCTCGTCGGCCAGCCGTACGAGGCGGCCGTCCGGCGCCCAGGCGGGCACCCCGGGGGAGAGTTCGAGCCACGCCGGGTCCTCGTCCCGGTGCACGGTCCGGGTGGCGCCCGTCGCGGGGTCCACCGCGAGGTAGAGGTGGCTGCGCTGGTCCCGGCTCTGGACGAGCAGCAGCGGGGAGCCCCCGGCGGACCAGTGGACGCGGGCGAGGTACGGATGAGTGCCCCGGTCCCAGGTCACCTCCGTGGGAGGCGTACCGGAGCCGTCCGTCTCCTCGCCGTCCGCCAACGGCACCAGGAAGAGCCGTACGTCGGCGTTGGGGGTACCGGCCGCCGGATAGGGCACCTGGGCGGGCTCCCGGTCCGGGTGGGCCGGGTCGGAGATCCACCAGCGCCGTACCGCGGCCGTGTCCACGCGCGCGACGAGCAGCCGGTCGGAGCCGGGCGACCACCAGTGGCCCCGGGTACGGCTCATCTCCTCGGCCGCGATGAACTCGGCCAGACCGTAGGTGACGTCCGCGTGCGCGGCGGGCTCCTCGCCGTCCCGGCCCGCGAGTTGGCGGTCACCTTCCCCGTCCGCCCCGACGACCCGCAGCGCCCCACCGGTCACATAGGCGATGTGCCGGCCGTCCGGCGAGGGGCGCGGGTCGATCACCGGCCCCCGTACGGGGAGTTCACGCGCCGTCCCGGCGCGCAGCTCGGCCGCGTAGAGGCGCCCTGAGAGGGCGAACGCGGCGAGCTCGACCTCCGCGTCCACCGCGTACCCCACGATGCCTCCAGAGCCCTCTCGGCTGCGCTCACGCCGGGCCCGTTCCTCGGCGGAGAGCCGCTCCGAGGCGCCGCCGAGCAGCACCCCCGGATCGGCGGCGATCCGGGCGTCCCCCGGAGCCGTCGCGGAGTCGTCCAGGTCGAGCACCCAGAGGCGGTTCACGCGGTCCGTCCCCGAGGCGGAACGCAGGAAGACCACCCGCGTCCCGTCGGGGGAGACCGTGAACGACCGGGGCGCTCCGAGCGTGAACCGCTGCGTCCTGGCGTGCTGACGAGGGAACGAGTGCTGCTGCCTCATGGTCATGGGCCCGAACCTAGCGCGTCGCGATCCCGGCGGCGGAGTTCCGTGCGCCCCCGTGTGCTGCCGTGCACCGATCGATGCGTACGAACGGATAGTTATGATCCGTAGCGATAGCTGGGTATGAATGAGCCGGGCACATGCACGCTGCGATTTCCCGAACGAATATCTATGGAGGTGAACCGCCGTGGCACTCTCGATTTCGGTGGTGGTGCTGCTGGCGATCATCGTCTTCCTGCTGGTCCGGAAGTCCGGACTCAAGGCGGGACACGCGGTGGTCTGCATGCTGCTCGGGTTCTACATGGCCAGTTCCTCCATCGCTCCCACCATCAGCGAACTGACCACGAACGTGGCCGGCATGATCGGTGGCATCAAGTTCTAGCCACCGGCCGTCCGCAATCGGCCAATCTTCGCTGAGCGCTTCAACGATCCGGTCCCACCCCTCGGTTCCGTCACCGCCCACCGGCCGAGGGGTGCTGACCGCTGCCCGCACACGCCTCCCGCCGACTGTCGGCGCGGCCTCGTAGGCTTGACCCCATGACCGATCTCCCCGCTCGCCGTCTGCTGCTCGTGCACGCGCACCCCGACGACGAGTCGATCAACAACGGCGCCACCATGGCCAGGTACGCGGCCGAGGGCGCCCTGGTCACGCTGGTGACCTGCACCCTCGGCGAGGAGGGTGAGGTCATCCCGCCCGAACTCGCCCACCTGGCGGCCGACCGGGACGACCGGCTCGGTCTCCACCGCATCGGCGAACTCGCCGAGGCGATGAGCGAGCTGGGCGTCACCGACCACCGCTTCCTCGGCGGCCCCGGCCGGTTCCGGGACTCCGGGATGATGGGCCTGGAGCAGAACGACCGCGAGGGCGCGTTCTGGCACACCGGCGTGGACGAGGCGGCTCCGCACCTCGTCGAGGTGGTCAGGGAGGTGCGCCCCCAGGTGCTCGTCACGTACGACCCGCACGGCGGGTACGGACACCCGGACCACATCCAGGCCCACCGCGTCGCCATGCGCGCCGCCGAACTGGCGGCCGACCCCGCCTACCGTCCGGAGCTGGGCGCGGCGCACACCGTCGACAAGATCTACTGGAACCGGGTGCCGCGCTCCGTCGCCGAGGAGGGCTTCGCCCGGCTCCGCGCGGCCGGCGCCGACTTCCCGGGCATCGCGGAGATCGGGGACATTCCGGGCGTCGTGGCCGACGAGGAGATCACCGCGGCGGTCGACGGCGCGCCCTACGCCGAGCGGAAGGCGGCGGCGATGCGCGCCCACGCCACCCAGATCGCCGTGGACGGTCCCTTCTTCGCGCTCTCCAACGACCTCGGTCAGCCGATCTTCGCCGCCGAGTACTACGAGTTGGTGCACGGTATGTCCGGAGCGCCCGCCGGTGAACGGGAGAGTGACCTCTTCGCCGGAATCGCCGGAGTTGAGGGAATCGCCGGAGTTGAGGGAGTTGCAGGGGCCGGCGGAGTCGCCGGTCCGCGTGACGGTTCGCACACCGGAGCGGGCGCCGGTCCGCACGCCGGGGCGGACTCGTGAGCCCCCGCGAGCCGGGTGCGCCCGCCGCGACTCCGCTCGCGACCCCTCTCACGTTCAAACCCGGGCGTATCGCCGTGTATCTGGCGCTGCTGGTGCTCGGCGGGCTCGTCGGGGTCGCGGGTTCCCTCGCTCAAGGCGGCTGGTTCCCGGGCGGGTTGGTGCTCGCGCTGCTCGCCACGGCCGGGCTCTTCCTCGGCGGGCTGTACGCGACCGGTACGCAGCTCGGGCTGGGGGCGCCCGCGGCCGGCTGGCTGATCGCGACGATCGGGCTGAGCATGGGCCGCGCGGAGGGCGACGCCGCCTTCGCCGCAGGTGCCGGGCCCCTTGTCTACCTGCTCGGCGGCATGGTGGTGGCTGTGATGTGTGCCACGATGTCGCGGTTGCCGCAACCGGGCACGAAGTCCGGCCGACTTGGGAAGTGACGCGCCCGGCAGCCGCTGAATTGACCATGCGCGTACGGTCGGCGGAGCATCGCTTCTCACGGTCGTCGGGTCTCCGTCGTTGGAGGCCAGTATGGTGGTGCGCGCTCCGGGCCTTCCCCCCGCTCTCCGGCTGTGGGGGACCTGAACAGTTGAGTACCAGTAAGAACGGGCGGCGGAGCCAACCGGGAGAACCTGCTTTGAGTCGTGAAACTGACAGTTCGTCCTCCGGGCCGCAGGGGCGCGGCGGAGCCGCGTACCCCTCGGGGACACCGCCGTACGGATCCCGCCAGTATCCGTCGCTGCATCCCCAGCAGGACGCTCCGGAGGAGACAGAGACCGCGTCCGCCGCACAGCCGGACGAGCCCAGAACCGAGACCACCCTGACCACCCGGATCCGGATCAACATCCCGGGTTCGCGGCCGATCCCGCCCGTCGTGATGCGTACGCCCATGAGTGACGTCGACAGCACCGAGGGGCGGGGCGTCCCGGTCGGCGAGCGCACGGGCAGCACCCCGAAGGCCACGGCGGCCCCGGACATGTCCGAAACGCGGCCGATCGACCTCGTCGGGGAGCAGCGCTCCGCGGCCAGGGCCGGCCAGGCCGACAAGGGCGAGGGCGGTGACGGCGGCGACGACCGCTCGAAGCCGACCAGCGACTGGTTCGCACCGCGCAAGGCGGGCGCCGGGACGGCGGCGGGTATGAGCGCGGGCGCCGCGGCCGTCGCGGGCGCGGCCTCGGCGACGGCGGCGGCCCCGCCGCTCCCGACGGACCCGGGCGGCGAGCGCCGCGCCGAGTCGCCGTACGGCTCGGACTACTCCAACGGCACCGACTACTCCACCGGGTCCCACCGGCCGGCCGGCGCGGGCGGCTCCTCGCTCAGCGATCTCGCCGCCGAAGGGCTCGTGAAGGGCGGCGGCCCCACCACGCCGCCGTTCGGTACGCGACCCCCGGGCGCGGCCTCCGGTCCGGCCGGTCCCACCGGTCCGACGACGGGGCCGGTCCCCGGCAGCACGGCGCTCGGCACCCCGCCGGCGTCCCTGTCCGGCCCGCCCGGGGCGGGCCGGATCGCCGCCCCCCGGTTCTCCGACGACACCGCCGTGCTCACCCCGCAGCAGCCCGCCCCGGGGCCCGGCCCCGCCGGCCATGTCTCGGGCGACACGCTCACCAGCGGCATCCCGGTGGTGCCGCCGGAGCACCGCTCGCCGTTCCCCGGATCGGGACCGCAGGGCGGCGCTCCGCGTACCGACGCGGGCCCCGGCGGCCCGGGCGGCGACGGGGGCGGCGCGTTCGGCCGGGACCACGACTTCTCGGCGCCCGACTTCCCCGGCCCGGTCGGCGGCGGGCCCGGCACCCCGCCCGCGGGCCAGGCCGCCGCGCGTCCCACCGGGCAGGGCACCCCGCCGCCGAAGGCAGCCGCCGCGCCCGCCAAGAAGGGCCGCTCCAAGGTGGCGCTCCTCGGGGTGGCCGTCGTGGTGGTGGCCGGCGGGCTCTACGGCGCCGGACTGCTGATGAACCACTCCGATGTCCCCAAGGGCACCACGGTCCTCGGTGTCGACATCGGTGGCGGCACCCGCGACCAGGCGGTCAACAAGCTCGACGACGCCCTCGGCAAACGCGCCTCCGCCCCGCTGCGGCTCAGCATCGGCGGTACGACGGAGGAACTCGCCCCCGACAAGGCGGGCCTCAGCCTGGACAGCCAGGCGACGGTGCGCAACGCGGCGGGCAGCGACTACAACCCCGTCTCGGTGATCGGTTCGCTCTTCGGCGGCGCGCGCGTCGCCGAGCCGGTGATCCCCGTCGACGAGGAGAAGCTGAGCGTCGCGCTGACCGACCTGGCGGGCGCCTCCGGCTCGGCCTCGGAGGGCACGGTCAAGTTCGAGCCGGGCAAGGCCGTCGCCGTACCGGGCAAGGCCGGCAAGGCGCTCGACGTCAACCACTCGATCATCTCGACCCGCGACGCCTACCGGGCCCAGGTCCAGACGGGCAAGGCGAACAGCATCGAGCTGCCCGTCGTCACCCGCGAGCCGACCGTCGACCAGGCGGAGCTGGACCGGGCGATGAAGGAGTTCGCCGAGCCCGCCATGTCCGACCTGGTCACCATCCAGGCGGGCGGCAAGCAGATCCAGTTCGGCCCCGCCAAGTCGCTGCCGAAGATCCTCTCGATGAAGGCGGTCGACGGAAAGCTCATCGAGGTCTACGACCGGGACGCCATCGACCAGCTCCTCGACGGCGTCTTCGACGGCATCACGATCACCAAGGGCGACGGCAAGCAGTACCCCGTCTCCGCGGCGGACGTGGCGCGGGCGATGCAGACGGCGCTGCGCGGCAAGACCCCCGCGGAGCGTACGCAGACGATCAACCTCAACCCGAGCTGACCCCTCCGCCCCCGGTGGGCGCGTGGTCGTACGGTGCTGGGCGCTCCGCCCCCGGTGGCCGCGTAGCCGTTACGGACACGCGGCCACCGGGGGGCGTCGTGGTGGTGGGGACGGTCAGTTCAGCATGGCCCGCGCCGCGCGGGCCTTTCCCCGGATGGCCTCCGCCGCCGCGGGCTCCACCGCCGCCACCACCCGCGCGTACTCCTCCATCTCCGCCGCCCCGGTCAGGAACTCCCCGCGCCGGACCAGCAACTGGGCCCGGTCGTAGCGCAGCCGCGCCGGGTGGACCGGGAGGAGGAGGGAGAGTTCGACGGCCCAGAGCGCGACATCGGTGCGTTCGGGGCGGGTCGCGGCCCAGGCGCGGATGTTGTTCAGGACGCGCTGGACGATGTCGAGCGGGTCCGCGGGGCGGTACGCGGCCGGGTCGGGCGGCGCCCCCGTCACGCTCGTGACCAGCAGGTCCGCGTCGTCGCCCGACAGCAGGCGGCCGGCGGCGAACGGATCGGCCAGGATCCGCTCGGCCGGGTCACCGAACCCGACCACGAAGTGGCCGGGCAGGGCCACCCCGTACACCGGCGCCCCGGCCCGGCGGGCGACCTCGATCCAGACCACCGACAGGAGGATCGGCAGCCCGCGCCGCCGCCGCAGCACCGCGGGCAGCAGGGAGGACTCCAGCCGCCCGTTGTCGGCGGGGGAGCCGTGGAAGCCGCAGCGCGCGCCGAGCAGCTCCGCGAGCGCCGCCGCCCACGCGGGAGCCCCGCCGACGCCGAAGGGCAGCAGCCCGGCGAGCCGGTCGAGCTCGGCCTGGGCCGCGTCGAGGTCCGCACCGGTGAGGGCCGGTTCGCCCTCCGTGCCGATGAGCAGACAGAGCGTCGCCAGATCGGGCCGGTCCGCGCGGGCCTCCTCGGCGAACCGACGGCGCCGTTCGGTGGATTCCGGATGCATGTGCGACGTATCCCCGCTCAGGGTGATCGGAAGTGGTGGTAGCGGTGGTGGACGGCGAAACCCATGCCGTCGTACAGGGCGCGCGCGGCCTCGTTGTCCGCCTCGACCTGGAGCCAGGCGGCGGACGCCCCCTCCTCCAGCGCGCGCCGGGCGAGCGCGGTCATCACGGCCGTGGCCAGGCCGCGCCTGCGGTACGCGGGGGCGACCTCCACCGCCATGAACCCGGCCCACCGCCCGTCGACCGCACACCGGCCGATCGCCGCGGGCGTCCCGCCCCCCTCGGCGGAGTCCTCCGGGGAGGCGCCCTCCGCGGGAACGGACGCGAACCACACCGAGGGGCCGCCGCCCGGCCCCTGACCGCCGCCGAGGACCTGGCGGACCTGAGGCCCCGGTTCCCCGGCGGAACGCTGGTAGCGCCGCAGCCACGCCGCGTCGACGGCGCGGTCGAGACGTACGGCGGGAAGGCCGGGGAGGCCTGAGAGGCCGGCGTCCCGGTCGGCCAGCGCGGCGAGCGCGCCCACACGTACCTCCGCCGTCACCTCCGAGCGCCAGCCGCGCCGCTCCAGCTCCGCGCAGAGCACCTCCTGCGTGCCCTCGGCGCCGGTCGCGGCCTGGATGTACGCGGGGAGCCCCCGCTCCGCGTACCAGTGCCGTACCCGCGCCAACGCCTCGTCGAGCGGCATACCGGGGTCACCGAGGGGCAGCACGGAATTGGCCCGCCGCGTGAAGCCGGACGAGGCCCGCAGCAGCCAGTCACCCAGCGGCTCGCTCTCCACCGGCTGCCAGGAGCGCGCGCAGACCCGGGCCAGCTCCTCGAAGGACGCCGCGGGGCCCCGGCGGCGCGCCGGGGCGGCCGGTACGACCTTGCCCGCGACCAGCGCGGATTCCGGGACGCGCACGGTCTCCCCGGTCCGTCGTGTGATGAGCAGCACACCACCGTCCCAGGATGTGAGAACACCCACCGTGTCGGTGAACTTCTCCGGGCCCTTACCGCCTTCAGTCAGTTGTCTGACCGATACACGTTTTCCCACGTCAGAGGGGGTCACCCGGACCTCAAGCCGTCCGCCTGCAGTGAATTCCACAGCTCTGTACGCCCCTCCTGTTCGGATCGTGCTCAAGAACGGAGATACTAGATGCGGGCATCGACGACGCCGCGCTCCCGCGCGCCCGTGGACGGAGCCGCAGATCGGCCCGCCGCGCCCTATCGAGGAGGAACGACAGCGTGACCTACGTCATCGCGCAGCCTTGTGTCGACGTCAAGGACAAGGCATGCATCGAAGAGTGCCCGGTCGACTGCATCTACGAGGGCTCCCGGTCCTTGTACATCCACCCGGACGAATGCGTCGACTGCGGAGCCTGTGAGCCGGTCTGCCCGGTCGAGGCCATCTTCTACGAGGACGACACCCCGGAGGAGTGGAAGGACTACTACAAGGCGAACGTCGAGTTCTTCGACGAGCTCGGTTCGCCCGGCGGTGCTTCCAAGCTGGGCCTGATCGAGCGCGACCACCCCTTCATCGCCGCGCTGCCGCCCCAGAACGGCTGACGGCGCGCCCCCGGTCCCGTACGGCTGCCCGCCGTACGGGACCGTGGCGTTTGCCACCCGAGAAAGAGTGAGTGACCACGTGTCCGCAGTCTCTCCAGTCTCTTCGCGCCTTCCCGTCTTTCCCTGGGACAAGCTGGAGCCCTACAAGGCGACGGCGGCGGCCCATCCGGACGGGATCGTGGACCTGTCCGTCGGCACGCCCGTCGACCCGGTTCCCGCGCTGGTCCGGCAGGCCCTCATAGACGCCGCGAACTCGCCCGGGTACCCGACGGTGTGGGGCACGGCCGAGCTGCGGGACGCGCTGACCGGCTGGGTGGAGCGGCGGCTCGGCGCGCGCGGGGTGGGCCACGCGAACGTCCTGCCGGTGGTCGGCTCCAAGGAACTGGTCGCCTGGCTGCCGACGCAGCTCGGGCTCGGCGCGGGCGACAAGGTCGCGTACCCGCTGCTCGCGTACCCCACGTACGAGGTGGGCGCGCGGCTCTGCGGCGCCGAACCCGTGACGTACGAGGACCCCACGGCGCTGGATCCGGCCGGGCTGAGGCTCCTCTGGCTGAATTCGCCGTCCAACCCCACCGGGCGGGTGCTCTCCAAGGACGAGCTGACCCGGATCGTCGCCTGGGCGCGCGAGCACGGCGTGCTGGTCTTCAGCGACGAGTGCTACCTGGAGCTGGGCTGGGAGACCGAGCCGGTCTCCGTCCTGCACCCGGACGTCTGCGGCGGTACGTACGAGGGCCTCGTCGCCGTCCACTCGCTCTCCAAGCGCTCCAACCTGGCCGGCTACCGCGCGGCGTTCCTCGCGGGCGACGCGGCCGTCCTGGGCGAGCTGCTGAAGATCCGCAAGCACGGCGGGATGATGGTGCCCGCGCCGGTGCAGGCGGCCACGGTCGTGGCGCTCGGCGACGACACCCACGTACGGGAGCAGCGGGAGCGGTACGCGGCCCGGCGCACCGCCCTGCGCGCGGCGCTGGAGGCGGGCGGCTTCCGCGTCGACCACAGCGAGGCGAGCCTCTACCTGTGGTCGACGCGCGACGAGCCCTGCTGGGACACCGTGGCGCACCTCGCCGGTCTGGGCATCCTGGTCGCGCCCGGCGACTTCTACGGCACGGCGGGCGAGCGGCACGTACGCGTGGCGCTGACGGCCACCGACGAACGGATCGACGCGGCGGTCAAGCGCCTGGCGTGAGCAGGCCCTTGACCGGGAGCTGCCCCAGCGGCAGACCGCCCTGGGCGGTCTGCTGGGCCGGGGCCGTGCCCTCCGTGGCGGTCTTCGCGGTCTCGCCCAGTACGGTGCCCGCGCTGCCCGCGGTCTCGCCCGCCGTCTTCTGGACGGCGGGGGTCGCCGTCTTGACGGCCTTGCCGACGGTCTTGCCCGCGGCGGGCACGCCCTTCGCGACGGCCGCGCCGCCGGTGCTTCCCACGGCCTGGGTGGCCTTCTGCGCCCCGCTGTCGACGGTGCCGCCGACACTGGCGCCGTCGAGCGCAGTGACCGCGCCCAGATCGGTGGTCTGCGGAAGTGCCGCCGCGTTCGCCGACCCGGCCGCGCCGATCACCGGGGCGGCGCCCGCGGCGATGAGCAGCGCGGCACGGGCGATCCGACGGGTGAGGGGGAGGTTCGCGGACATCATGGCTCCTTGGGGCTTGAGGGCAACGGTGTGGTGCGTGTCGCTTGTCCGTCGATCGGCAGATCCGCGGATCGGTCAATCCGCGGATCGGTCGATCGGACGTCGTGACAACCCCTCGAACGGCCCCGGAGGATGCGGTGGACGCGGGTAAAGAGTAGGTAATGCGCACTGTGGTCCGCTGCGGATAAAATCGGGTAAACGGTGCGGTCCCGGGGTGTCTGCAGAACCGTCACTTCCCTTGTCCCGCAAGAGAATCGCCGTATCGGACCGCTGCCTCGGGGCGGCCGTCGAGCCGGGGGTCCGGGCCGGTGCAGACTCGCCCGTCCGGGTGACGGCTCGTACGGCTGGGCGTCCTGCCGTACGACTGCCGCGCCGTGCCGGTACGGACGACTACCGTGCCGTGCGGATACGGACGACATCCGCGCCGGACGTCCGGCTGTCCGCGGAACCGTCCGCCCGCTGCCACCCCTGGTCCGCGCGCCCGGCGCGCCACACCCGGCCCGCGTAGGTCACCTTGTCGATCCGCAGCGCCGAGGACTGGGCCACCGCCCAGTGCGCCAGCTCCCAGCCGCGCGGCGAGGCCGTGTTCCCGTCCACGGATCCGGCGGATCCGCCGGAGTCACGGGAGTCACCGGAACCGCTCGAACCGTCCGACCCGCCGGCCTGACCGGCCACCGAGGCGCCGCGCTCGCCGCCCGTACCGGCGCCGGCCCCGGCCGGAACCGGTACGGAGACCTCGTGCGCGGCGTCCGCGGGCCGCACCTCGGCCCCGAAGTCCCGGGTCAGCGCGGCCCGTACCTTCGCCGGGTCCCCCGGCGTGCCGCCGGACGGCGCCGAACAGGTCAGCGACGCGGCGGACCGGCCGGTGAGCGCGGCGGCCAGCAGCGTGGCGTCCGGCTCGTGCTTCGCGTACGCCTGCGGGAAACCGCTGCGCTGGACGCGCTGCGCCGCCTCCGTGAGGGGCAGCCGCGAGTAGCCGGGAACCTTGACGAGATGGTCGTAGAACTCACCCGCCGAGTAGACCGGGTCCCGGATCTGCGCGACCGTCCCCCACCCCTTCGACGGGCGCTGCTGGAACAGGCCGACCGAGTCACGGTCACCGTGGTCGAGATTGCGCAGCGCGGACTCCTGGAGAGCGGTCGCCAGCGCGATGGTCACCGCGCGCTCCGGCAGTCCGCGCCGGGTGCCGACGGCGGAGATCGTGGCCGCGTTCGCCGCCTGCTCGGGTGTCATCTCGTACGTCGAGCTGCCCTCGCCGGCGTCGTCCCCGGCGCGGGCCACGCAGCGCGGGGCGCCTCCGCCGCCGCTCAGGTACTGCACCACCACATAGCCGGCGACGGCCAGCAGCACGAGGAGAGCGCCCGCGGCACGCAGCAGACGGCCACGGCCGAAGGAAGCGCGCGAGGGGGAGGCGGAGGGGGAGACGGGCTCGGGCACGGGCCCACCGTACTGGAGTCGGAGGGCCCCGGCGGCCCGGTCCGGCGGACCCGCCGCGATGGCGTCGGGCCGGGGTCGCCGACGGGGCGTATTAGGGTCGAAGCATGTCTGAGACCCCGCTCGACCTCACCCTGGACGGCCCCGCGCTCACCGCGCGGCTGGTCGACTTCCCCTCGGTCAGCGGGGAGGAGAAGCCGCTCGCCGACGCGATCGAGCAGGCGCTGCGCACGCTGCCGCACCTCACCGTCGACCGGTTCGGCAACAACGTCGTGGCGCGGACCCGGCTCGGGCGCGCCGAGCGGGTCGTCCTGGCCGGACACATCGACACCGTCCCGATCGCGGACAACGTGCCCTCCCGGCTCGACGCCGACGGGGTGCTGTGGGGGTGCGGCACCAGCGACATGAAGTCGGGCGTCGCCGTACAGCTCCGTATCGCCGCGACCGTCCCCGCCCCCAACCGCGACCTGACCTTCGTCTTCTACGACAACGAGGAGGTCGCCGCACACCTCAACGGTCTCGGGCATGTGGCGGAGGCCCACCCCGACTGGCTGGAGGGTGACTTCGCCGTCCTGCTGGAGCCCTCCGACGGCGAGGTCGAGGGCGGTTGCCAGGGCACGCTGCGGGTCTTCCTCCACACGGCGGGGGAGCGGGCGCACTCCGCGCGGAGCTGGATGGGGTCCAACGCCGTCCACGCCGCCGCGCCGATCCTCCAGCGCCTCGCCGCCTACGAGCCGCGCCGGCCGGTCATCGACGGGCTGGAGTTCCGGGAGGGGCTCAACGCCGTACGGATCGAGGGGGGCGTCGCCAACAACGTCATCCCCGACGCCTGCACCGTCGTCGTCAACTACCGCTACGCGCCGGACCGTGGCGAGGAGGAGGCCCTGGCGCATGTCCGCGAGGTCTTCGAGGGGTGCGGCGTGACGGAGTTCACCGTGGACGACCATTCGGGCGCCGCCCTGCCCGGCCTCTCGCACCCGGCCGCCGCGGCGTTCATGGCGGCCGTCGGCGGGACGGCGCGGCCCAAGTTCGGCTGGACGGACGTCGCGCGCTTCAGCGCGCTCGGGGTGCCCGCGGTCAATTACGGGCCGGGCAACCCGCTGCTCGCCCACAAGCGGGACGAGCGGGTCGCCGTCGAGCGGATCACGCACTGCGAGGACCGGCTCCGTGAGTGGCTCACGCGGTAGCTCCCGGTCCCGGTCCCGGCCCGGGCCCCGGCTCATCCGCCGGGGGCCTGATCGACTGCCGGAATTTCGCCGTTTGTCACGTCCGCCGATCTACCCTTGCCCAGAACAACGCACAGCAGCGGAGGGAGCAGCTCATGGGCATGCCTGACGGAGCGCGCAGGCCGGAGGAACAGCGGCTCGGACCGGTGATCCGGCGACGCGAGCAGGTGCAGCCCGGCACGACCGATCAGCGGCTGCTGGACACCGAGGGCGACTCGGAGTGGGTGCACACCGACCCCTGGCGGGTGATGCGGATCCAGTCGGAGTTCGTCGAGGGCTTCGGCGCCCTCGCCGAACTGCCCAGCGCCATCGCGGTCTTCGGCTCCGCGCGCACCCCGGCCGGCACGGTGGAGTACGAGGCGGGCGTGCGGCTCGGCGGCGCGCTGGTCGACGCGGGCTTCGCGGTGATCACGGGCGGCGGCCCCGGTGCCATGGAGGCGGCGAACAAGGGGGCGCGGGAGGCGTCGGGCATCTCCGTCGGGCTGGGGATCGAGCTCCCCTTCGAGCAGGGGCTCAACCCGCACGTCGACATCGGCGTCAATTTCCGTTACTTCTTCGTCCGCAAGACGATGTTCGTGAAGTACGCGCAGGGCTTCGTGGTGCTGCCGGGCGGCCTCGGCACGCTGGACGAGCTGTTCGAGGCGCTCACCCTGGTGCAGACCCGCAAGGTCACCCGCTTCCCGATCGTGCTGTTCGGTACGGAGTACTGGGGCGGCCTGGTCGACTGGCTGCGGAACACGGTCGTGGGACAGGGCAAGGCGTCCGAGAAGGACCTGCTGCTCTTCCACGTCACGGACGACGTGGAAGAGGCGGTCGCGCTGGTCACGAAGGAGACCGGCAACTGATCCCCGTCGGGTGACCTCCGCCGGGTGACCTCCGCTCCGCCGCGGTGCTCGTTCAGGCGAGGCCGCGGCGGGCCACGGCGGGCGGGCGGTGGCCCGCGAGGGACGCGACCATGTCCACCACCTGCCTGGTCTCCGCGACCTCGTGGACGCGGTAGACGCGCGCGCCGAGCCACGCCGAGACCGCGGTGGTCGCCAGCGTGCCGATCAGCCGCTCCTTGACCGGTCTGTCGAGCGTCTCCCCGACGAAGTCCTTGTTGGAGAGCGAGACCAGCACCGGCCACCCCGTCTCCGCCATCTCGCCCAGCCTGCGGGTCGCCTCCAGCGAGTGCCGGGTGTTCTTCCCGAAGTCATGGCCCGGGTCGATCATGATCGCGTCGCGGCGTACCCCCAGCTCCACGGCGCGGTCGGCCAGTCCCAGCGTCACCCGCAGGATGTCCGCCATCACGTCGTCGTACGCGATCCGGTGCGGCCGGGTCCGTGGCTCCGCGCCGCCCGCGTGCGTGCACACCAGCCCCGCGTCGTACCGCGCGGCGACCTCCGCCAGCCGGGGGTCCACCCCGCCCCAGGCGTCGTTGAGCAGATCGGCGCCCGCCTCGCAGACCGCCTCGCCGACCTCGTGGCGCCAGGTGTCGACGCTGATCACCACGTCCGGGTAGCGGCGGCGCACCTCCGCGACGAAGCCGACCGTACGGCGGGCCTCCTCCTCGGCCGTGACCTCCTCGCCGGGGCCCGCCTTCACCCCGCCGATGTCGATGATCGCGGCGCCCTCGGAGACCGCCTGCTCGACCCGGTCGAGGGCCGGCTGGTCGCGGAAGGTCGCGCCCCCGTCGTAGAAGGAGTCAGGAGTCCGGTTGACGATCGCCATGACGACCGGCTCGTACGGGCCGAACTCCCGGCGTCCCAGCCGCAGCGTCCCGTCGGTGGCGCGCATCCCGTGGTTCCTCCCAGCGTTCGGTACGTCCGCGGCCTCGGTCCTGTCGTCCGTCCCGGGGCCGGAACCGACCCTAACCGCCTTCGGCGGCACCCGGTGTCAGTGGCTCGTGGCACGATCGGCACTGGACGTTTCCTGCCCGGGGAGAAGCTCGTGTTCTTGTTCTTGCTCATCGCGATGGTCGTGGTCGTCGCCGCGGTCACCCTCGCCGTCGTCGGAGGGGGCGACAGCGCGGTCCTGCCGGAGGCCGCTCCGGAACGGCTGGTGGACCCGCTGCCCGTGTCGCGCCCGGTGGGGCGCGCGGACGTCGACGCGCTCCGGCTGCCCGTCGGGGCCCGCGGCTACCGGATGGCGGAGGTGGACGACGTGCTCAGCCGCCTCGGCGCGGAGCTGGCGGAGCGGGACGCGCGGATCGCGGAGCTGGAGTCCGCGCTCGCGGGCGCGCAGGCGACGGCCGTCTCCTCCCCCGACCTCTTCAAGAAGCCGGGGGAGGAGAGCGACCGATGAGCGAGCTTCCCGGCGGTGCGGTGGCGGGTCCCGACGGCCGGCCCCGCTGCCCCTGGGGCGTCTCCACGGAGGACTACCTCGCGTACCACGACGAGGAGTGGGGCCGTCCGGTCCACGGCGACGACGCCCTGTTCGAGCGGCTGAGCCTGGAGGCCTTCCAGTCCGGGCTGTCCTGGATCACGATCCTCCGCCGCCGTGAGGGCTTCCGCGCGGCGTTCGCCTCGTTCAAGATCGCGTCGGTGGCGGAGTTCACCGACGCCGACCGCGAGCGGCTGCTCGCGGACCCGGGGATCATCCGCAACCGGGCGAAGATCGACGCGACCCTGGCGAACGCGCGCGTGCTGACCGACTGGCCCGCGGGCGCCCTGGACGAGCTGATCTGGTCGTACGCACCCGACGCGGCCGGGCGCCCGGCCCCGGTGACGACGGCCGACGTCCCGGCCGTGACGGACGAGTCCACGGCGCTGGCGAAGGAGCTGAAGAAGCGCGGCATCCGGTTCGTGGGCCCGACGACGGCGTACGCGCTGATGCAGGCGTGCGGTCTGGTCGACGACCACCTGGAGGCGTGCACGGCCCGCCGCCGGACGGCCTGACCCGATACCGACCGGCGAGGACGTCCCGTGCCGGACGCCCGTGCCGGACGCCCGTGCGGGCGTCCGGCACGGGCCGCATCGGGGGCCGTGTGCGTCCCCGTGCGGCCTCAGCGGCCCACGTACCGCGGCTTCTCCTTCGCGAGGAACGCGCGCACGGCGATCCCGTGGTCCTCCGACGTGCCCGCCCGGGTCTGGAGTTCGTCCTCCTTCTCCAGCGTCTCGGCCAGCGAGTGCTCCGCGCCGTACGCCAGGGACTCCTTCAGCGCCGCGTACGCCACGGTCGGGCCCGCGGCCAGCTCCGCCGCCACCCGGGCGGCCGTGGCCGCCAGGTCGGCCGCCGGGACCAGCCGGTCCACCAGGCCCCACGCGTGGGCCTCCGCCGCCGGTACCGACCGCGGGAAGAGCAGCAGGTCCGTCGCACGGCCCCGGCCGATCAGCCGGGGCAGCGTCCAGGAGATGCCGGAGTCGGCGGTCAGGGCCACGCCCGCGAAGGACGTCGTGAACGCGGCCGTGTCCGCCGCGATCCGGTAGTCCGCCGCCAGGGCGAAGCCGAGGCCCGCGCCCGCCGCGACGCCGTTGATCCCGGCGACGACCGGCTTGGGCATCCCGGTGATCGCCCGGACGATCGGGTTGTAGTGCTCGCGCACCGTGCTCATCGTCTGTCCGGCGCCGGTCCTGGCGTCCTCCGCCAGCAGCGCGGTGTGCTCCTTCAGATCCTGGCCCACGCAGAACGCCCGGGACCCGGCGGCGGTCAGCAGCACGCCCCGCACGGCGGCGTCGTCCCCCGCCGCGGTCAGCGCGTCACGGAGCGCGACCTTGGTCGCGACGTCCATCGCGTTCATGGCCTCGGGCCGGTTGATCGTGATCGTTGCGAGTCCGTCACTCACCTCGTAGAGCACGGTGTCGGCCATGATCGGGTCTCCTTCGCGGCTCGGGCGGTCCTGTCCGGCCCCAGCATGGCGGAGATCACCGGCGCCGGGCATGTGACCTGCGTCTAAGAAAGTTCGCCGCCGGCGGAGCACGCGGCGGCGAAGTATCGCAGCCGGATCCCCGAAATGCGGCGTTTTGCGAGAGCGCGTTGCGTAAGCGATGCCGTCCGATGTTGGTCATCGGCTCCCGCCATGCGGGATAATGGGCTGGAAGCAATGTGTTCGATGCCGGTGACACAGCGCCTGTCATGGGGCCGCCGGCTGCGATGAGCTGGTTTCAGGAAGGGGAACGAGCATGGCGGCCATGAAGCCGCGAACGGGCGACGGCCCGCTCGAGGTGACCAAGGAGGGGCGGGGCATCGTCATGCGCGTTCCGCTCGAAGGCGGCGGTCGGCTTGTCGTCGAGCTGACTCCGGACGAGGCGGATGCGCTCGGCGACGCGCTGAAGAAGGTCGTCGGCTGAGCGGAACGATCACGGTCTTCGGGGTGGGGAGTCACCCCCGGACGAACGGCCCTCTGCCCCGGTACGGATCAGTCCGTGCCGGGGCAGAGGACTGTTCGCCGTGCGTACGGGGAGGACCGGCCCGCCCGTCCGTCCCGGGAACGCGGGCCCGTGCCGGGAGCGTCGGGCCCGTCCCGGAGGACTCAGCCGCGCCGTACCGCGCAGAGCAGACCGTCCCCCACCGGCAGCAGCGTCGACTGGAGCTCCTGGCTCTCCCGTACGGTCCGCAGCAGCTCCCGCAGCCGCAGCACCTCCGAGGGCTGCGCCGCCGAGTCCACCGTCCGGCCGTTGGCGAAGACGCCCTCGAAGCAGACCAGACCGCCGGGCCTGAGCAGCCGCAACGATTCAGCGAGATAGTCGAGGCACTCCAGCCGGTCCCCGTCGCAGAAGACGAGATCGTACGCGCCGTCAGCGAGCCGCGGCAGTACGTCCAGGGCGCCGCCGGGGATGAACCGTGCGCGGTTCCCGGTGAAGCCCGCGGCGCGGAACGCCTGCCGGGCGAACTGCTGGCAGTCGGGCTCCGTGTCGACCGTGGTCAGCACGCCGTCCGGGCGCATGCCCTCCAGCAGGTAGATACCGGAGACACCGGTGCCCGTGCCGATCTCGGCGACCGCCTTGGCGTCCAGCGTGGCGGCCAGCAGACGCAGCGCGGCGCCGGTGCCTGGTGACACCGAGCGGAGCCCTGTCTCCCGGGCCCGTTCCCGGGCCCAGTGCAGAGCTTCGTCCTCGGCGACAAAGGCGTCGGCGAACGCCCAGCTCGTCTGCCGGTTGGCGGTAATGACCCTCTCCTTGTCCCCGTTGGCGGCGCAACGGTGACTGTATCCGCTGCGCCCGGGAACCCGCAGATGGGACCGGGCGTTAAGAAAGGCAGAGCGCGAGGCGGGGGAAACCCCCGAAGAGCCCCTGGAAGGGGCCCGGGACCGCCCCCAAATTCACGTAAAGATTCTTATCCGGAGCTAACGGGCGGAGTGGCTATGGTAGGGGCTCCACTGGACACCACCAGAGCCGACAGGGGAGGTGCGGCTGCGCCTGTGGATCGGGGAGGAGTGCTCCGGCGCTTTCTCAGGTCAGCCGGCGAGCCGAAATCCGTGACCAACATTGCTGACCGTTCCCGCTCCACCGACTCCGCAGTAACGGCGACCTTCGCATCGGATGCGGAATCGCAGGCGTGGACGCCTCCCAGCTGGGAGGAGATCGTCAGCACGCACAGCGGACGTGTCTACCGCCTTGCGTACCGCCTGACCGGCAACCAGCACGACGCCGAGGATCTTACCCAAGAGGTCTTCGTGCGGGTCTTCCGCTCGCTGTCGACCTACACGCCCGGCACGTTCGAGGGCTGGCTGCACCGCATCACCACCAATCTCTTCCTCGACATGGTCCGCCGCAAGCAGCGGATCAGGTTCGACGCGCTCGGCGACGACGCGGCGGAGCGGCTGCCCAGCCGTGAGCCCTCGCCGCAGCAGGTCTTCCACGACACGCACTTCGACGCGGACGTCCAGCAGGCGCTGGACACCCTCGCGCCCGAATTCCGTGCCGCCGTGGTGCTCTGCGACATCGAGGGGCTGTCGTACGAGGAGATCGCCGCCACGCTGGGCGTGAAGCTCGGCACCGTACGCAGCAGGATCCACCGCGGCCGTTCGCACCTGCGCAAGGCCCTCCAGCACCGTTCCCCCGAGGCCCGGGCCGAGCAGCGCGCCTTCGCGAGCGTGGCCGGGGAGGGCGGAGCGGCGTGAGTGGCACAGGGCCCACCCCCGCCGAGCAGCATCTGGGGGACCGACTCGCCGCCTTGGTGGACGGGGAGCTGGATCACGACGCGCGTGAGCGCGTGCTGGCCCATCTCGCGACCTGTGCCAAGTGCAAGGCGGAGGCCGACGCCCAGCGCCGGCTGAAGACCGCGTTCGCGCAGGCCGCGCCGCCGCAGCTCTCGGCGGGGCTGCTCGCGCGGCTCCAGGGGCTTCCGGGTGGTCCCGGCTCCGGACCCGGCTCCGGGGATGACGACGACGGAAAAGGGCTCTTCGACGGGGGGCGCTTCGGTGACGGCGCCTTCGGCGTCAGAACGGACGGCTTCGGCTACGTCCCGGCCGGATCGGGCGCCGGGCTGCTGCCGGGCGGCTCCGGCTTCCGGATCCACGAGGTCTCCCGCCCCGGCCAGCGGCGGGACGAGGAGCGCTCCCCGTGGCGCGGCCGGCGGTTCGCCTTCGCCGCGGCCAGTGCCGTGTCGTTCGCCGCGATGGCCCTCGGCGGGACGATGCCGCTGGGCACCGCCGCCGATGTACTGCCGCGCGGCGCGGGCAACAGCGTGACCCCCATGCGGGCCCCGGGCCCGACGGCCCCGGCCTCCACCATCAGCGACTCCTCCCGCCGCCAGAGCGGCGGATCGTCCTCGCGCTCCGCCGACCGGCCCGCCGGCACCGCCCCGGCCGGTGTGCTCCAGTCGCAGATGCTCTCCGAGCACCCCTTCTCGCAGGGGCTGCTGACGGGTGCTTCGCCGCTGCCGTGGAGCGGGACCACGGGCTCCGCCGTACGGTTCGACGACGGAACGCCGGAGTCCGGTTCCCCGAACACCCCCGATCCCACCCGGATCGACGCCCCGACGCTGCCTTCCACGCCGCTTTCGGCCAGGCGCTGACCGGTTCCCTGCGCGGACATTCGTAAACCTGGTTGAATCCAGGGCAGGGGTGCCCCTGTCAGGGCACGGAACGGCAGTTGCGGGGAGAGCATGGACGACGGGAAGCCGACCGGACCGAAGGCGAAGTGGTGGAGCCGGCCCTCCGCGGTCGGCGCGCCGCCGCAGGAGCCCGACGGCCCGTCAGGGCCGGCGGGAAGCGCCGAGGTCACGGCGGAACTGCCCGCGGTGACGGCGGAACCGCCGGCCGCGCCGCCCGCCGGCCCCTCCGCCGAGCCGCCCACGGCACCGATCGCATATGAGGCGCCGGTCGCGCCTACGGAGCCGGCCTCGCTGGTGGAGCCGGTGACGCCTACGGAGCCGGTCGCGGGCCCGGAGCCGGTCGCGGCCCCGGCCGGGCAGCCCGCCGAGCCGTCCGCCACCGTCGCCGGGCACCCCGCCCCCATGGCGCCGCCGGCCGACGTGCCCGAGCCGTCGGACGCGCCCCCGGAGCGGCCCCGGCCGCTGCACGAGCCCGACGCCTACAGCACCCCGCCGTACGGCGGCCCCGGTCCCTGGGCCCCCGCGCCCCCGGTGCAGCTGCCGACCCCCGCGGGCGGTACACCGATGCCGCCGCCGTACCCCGGCCCGGGGGGCCCGCAGCAGCCTCACGTACAGCCCGCGCAGCAGCAGCCCCTCCAGCAGCCTCACCTCCAGCCGCAGCCCCAGCCCGCGCCCTCCCAGTGGCTCCAGTACGACCCCTGGAGCGCCCCGGGCGGCGCGCCGCTCACCCAGCAGTACGGGGAGCCCGCCCCGAAGCGGCGGCGGGCCGGGGTCGCCGCCCTCGTGCTCGTCGGGTTCGCCGCCTGTGTCCTGGGCGGCGCGGTCGGCGCGTACATCGAGCGCAACGGCGGCCTCACCCGTGTCGAGCTCCCGCAGGCCGGCCCCGAGGCCGCCGGGCGCGCGCCCGACAGCGTCGCGGGCATCGCCGCCAGCGCCCTGCCCAGCGTGGTCACCCTCCATGTCAGCGGCGGCGGCGAGCAGGGCACGGGCACCGGCTTCGTCCTCGACCGGCAGGGCCACATCCTGACCAACAACCACGTCGTCCAGCCCGCGTCCACCTCCGGCTCCGGCGGCGAGATATCCGTCACGTTCAGCGGCGGTGAAACCGCCCGGGCGAAGCTCGTCGGCAAGGACAGCGGCTACGACCTCGCCGTCGTCAAGGTCACCGGTGTGTCCGGGCTGAAGCCGCTGCCGCTCGGCAACTCCGACAACGTCCAGGTCGGCGACCCGGTGGTGGCCATCGGCGCGCCCTTCGACCTCTCCAACACGGTCACCTCCGGGATCATCAGCGCCAAGGAGCGCCCCATCACCGCGGGAGGCGAGAAGGGCGACGGCAGCGACATCAGCTACGTCGACGCGCTCCAGACCGACGCCCCCATCAACCCCGGCAACTCCGGCGGCCCGCTGGTGGACGCCCGGGCCCGCGTCATCGGGATCAACAGCGCCATCCGCGCCGCCGACAGCGGTACGGGGCTCGGCACCGGCCAGTCGGGGTCGATAGGGCTCGGCTTCGCCATCCCCATCAACCAGGGCAAGCGCGTCGCCGAGGAGCTGATCAACACCGGCAAGGCCACCCACCCGGTGATCGGCGTGAGCCTCGACATGGAGTACGCGGGCGACGGCGCCAAGGTCGGTGCCGAGGCGGCCGACGGCGGCCCCGCCGTCACCACGGGCGGCCCCGGCGCCAAGGCGGGCATCAGGCCCGGCGACATCATCACCGAGGTCAACGGGCAGCGGGTGCACAGCGGCGAGGAGCTGATCGTGAAGATCCGCGCCCACCGCCCCGGCGACCAGCTGGAACTGACCCTCGTACGGGACGGCGACGAGCGCACGCTCAGTCTGGTTCTCGGCTCCGCGGACGGCACCTGACGGTCACCGGAAGGTACCGCCCGGACAGTTCGGGCAGGTACCGTGGAGCGGCCCGGCCCCCGCCCCACCTCGACCCCGTACGGACCAGGACGGTCCCGTCCCCGTCCGGCGTGCATGGAGAACACAAGGAGCAGCAAGGTGTTCAACGACATTGGCGCCCTTGAGGTGATCACGATCGCCGTCCTCGCCGTGATCGTCTTCGGTCCGGAGAAGCTGCCCAAGGTCATCCAGGACGTCGCAGGCTTCATACGGAAGGTCCGTGAGTTCTCCGACAACGCCAAGGAGGACATCCGTTCCGAGCTGGGACCGGAGTTCAAGGACTTCGAGTTCGAGGACCTCAACCCCAAGAACTTCGTCCGGAAACAGCTCATGGACAACGACGAGCTGGGGCTCAAGGACATCCGCAGCACCTTCGATCTCCGCCAGGAGATGAACGACATCGCGGACGTGGTGAACGGCCGGGAGAACGACCCGGACGAGCTCGACGCGCCGGAGACCCCCGCGCCCGCCATAAGCGCCGCGAACGGATCGGCCGTGAACGGATCGCCGGCGGGCGGTACGTCCGTCGGGGGGACCGGCACACCCGATCTCCTCAAGAAAACCCCCACTTCGCCCCAGACGCCCGACCTGCTCAAGAAGCGCGAAAAGCCCGATCCGGTCGAACGGCCCCCCTTCGACTCAGACGCCACCTGAGCACGACCAATCCCTACGAGTCGGGAGCGGGTGGCTATCCTCCATCTGTCCGGCAGTGGAACGCCCGTCGGGGGCGGCTCGCGCCGGACGACCGAGATCGAGGAGGCGCGGGCAGATGGAGACCACGAGTCGGGCGGGTGCGTGGGACACGGCCGGACCAGCCCCTTCCGAGGGAGGGCAGACGGGTCTTCGTTCCCTCGCCGCCTATCTGCGGGCGCCTTTTCCCTGGTACGGGCTGGACGAGGCGTTCACGGGGCCCCGCTGGCTGATGCAGGTCGGGGCGACCGCCGACGGCACCGTCCGGCACGGCGCCACGGGCCACGGCGAAGAGCCGTCGATAAGACCGGACGCGGCCGCCGCGCACCGGGAACGCTTCGCGGTGGTCGTCACGGTCGCCAACAGCGCGCTGCGCCGTACCAGTGACGGTACGGGGCATCTGGACGCCACGACGGCCTCTTCGGCGGCCTGGCTGGCCGGGTCGGGGCTGCTGGCCACCACCTGGCCCGCGCAGCTCGACCACACGCTGCGCGCCGAATGGCTGGCACAGCAGACGGAGACCGCCTTCGAGCTGGCCGACGATCTGACCGGGCCGGCCTGGTCGTCGCTCTCCCTGCCGGTCGACGGCGAGCTGACGCCCTTCCACTACCGCGAGTCCGAGTTCGGCTGGGTGCTGGCGGGATCGGCGCGCGACGAGGTGCACCTCGGCGCGTACGGGCGCGGGATGAGCGCGTACGGCCTCGGGTTCTCGGCGATCGGCGACATCAGGTCGTACGCGCCCTGACGCCTGCGCCGTGACGGGGGCGACCGCTCGAACGGCCGCCCCCTTGCCCCGGAGGGATCCCGCGGACGGAAGATCCCGCGTACGGGATCCCGGAGCCCTCCACGGCCCCCTGGACGGCTCAGAACTTGTTGCGCGGTGTGATCCCCAGCGACATGCCCGACAGGCCGCGCTGCCGCCCGCCCAGCGTGCCCGCGATGGCGCGCAGCGCCGCCGCCGCCGGGGAGTCCGGGTCGGAGAGGACGATCGGCTTGCCCTCGTCGCCGCCCTCGCGCAGCCGTACGTCGATCGGGATCCCGCCCAGCACCGGCACCTCGGCGCCGGTCGTCCGGGTCAGCCCCTCCGCGACGAGCTTGCCGCCGCCGGTGCCGAAGACATCGATCATCTCGTCGCAGTGCGGGCAGGGCAGCCCCGACATGTTCTCGACCACACCGACGATCTTCTGGTGGGTCTGCACGGCGATCGAGCCGGCCCGCTCCGCGACCTCGGCCGCGGCCTGCTGCGGGGTGGTGACCACCAGGATCTCGGCGTTCGGCACCAGCTGCGCCACCGAGATCGCGATGTCGCCGGTCCCCGGCGGCAGGTCGAGCAGCAGCACGTCCAGATCGCCCCAGTAGACGTCCGCCAGGAACTGCTGGAGCGCGCGGTGCAGCATCGGGCCGCGCCACACCACCGGCGTGTTCCCCGGCGTGAACATGCCGATCGAGATGACCTTCACGCCGTTCGCGGACGGCGGCATGATCATGTTCTCGACCTGGGTGGGCTTGCCGTCCGCACCGAGCATCCGGGGCACGCTGTGCCCGTAGATGTCCGCGTCCACCACGCCGACCTTCAGCCCGTCGGCCGCCATCGCCGCCGCCAGATTGACCGTCACCGAGGACTTGCCGACGCCGCCCTTGCCGGAGGCGACCGCGTACACCCGGGTCAGCGATCCCGGCTTGGCGAAGGGCACCTCGCGCTCGGCGGTGCCGCCGCGCAGCGAGGCCGCCAGCTCGCGCCGCTGCTCGTCGCCCATCACGTCCAGCGTGACCTCGACCCGCGTGACGCCCTCGACCCGGCTGACGGCGTCCGTCACGTTCCGGGTGATCGTGTCGCGCATCGGGCAGCCGGCCACCGTCAGGTAGACCGTCACGGCCACGGCACCGTCCGCGGCGATCTCCACCGATTTGACCATCCCCAGGTCGGTGATGGGCCGGTGGATCTCGGGGTCGTTCACCGTCGCCAGCGCTTCGCGCACCGCTTCTTCCGCGGGGACGGCGGTTCCGTACGTGTCGGTAGCCATACCGAGATGGTACGGCGATCCGTACCGCAGCAGGAAAGGCCCGTCAGCGGTCGGTTTCCGGACGCCCGGCGGGCGGCGGTTCACCGGGCCCCGCAGGGGGGAGCGCGCGCCGCTCCGCCATCTCCCGCACCAGGTCCTGGAGCTCCGAGCGGATCCAGTCGCGGGTCGCGACCTCGCCCAGGCCGATCCGCAGCGCGGCGATCTCCCGCGTCAGGTACTCGGTGTCCGCGATCGACCGCTCGTTCTGCTTGCGCTCCTGCTCGTGGGTGACCCGGTCCCGGTCGTCCTGCCGGTTCTGCGCCAGCAGGATCAGCGGCGCCGCGTACGAGGCCTGGAGCGACAGCATCAGGGTCAGGAAGATGAACGGGTACGGGTCGAAGCGCAGGTCGGCGGGGGCCCAGACGTTCCACACCAGCCACACGATGATGAACAGCGTCATCCAGACGATGAAGCGGCCCGTCCCCAGGAAGCGCGCCACCCGCTCCGAGAGCCGCCCGAACGCCTCCGGGTCGTACTCGGGCAGCAGCTTGCGCCGCTGCGGCCGCGGCTGGTCCAGCCGGTTCCGCCCGCCGCGCAGCAGCGCCGTCGAACCGGCCCCGGAGCGCATCCGCTCCAGGGCGCGGGACCCGGCGCCCTCGTTGGTGTCCCGCCGCTCAGGTGCCACGCGCCGCCTCCCCGCCGTGGAAGCCGGTCTCGCGCCAGTCGTCCGGCAGGAGGTGGTCGAGGACGTCGTCGACCGTCACCGCGCCGAGCAGCGCCCCGCTGTCGTCCACGACCGGCGCGGAGACCATGTTGTACGCGGCGAGGTGGCTGGTGATCGCGGGCAGCGGGGTGTCCGGGGCGAGCGGCGGCAGATCGCTGTCCACGATCGAACTGACCAGCGTGTACGGCGGGTCCCGCAGCAGCCGCTGGAAGTGCACCGTGCCCAGGTAACGCCCCGTGGGGGTCTCGTCCGGCGGCCGGCACACGTAGACCTGCGCCGCGAGCGCGGGGGAGAGGTCCTGCTGCCGTACGCGGGCCAGCGCGTCCGCGACGGTCGCGTCCGGGCGCAGCACGATCGGATCGGTCGTCATCAGACCGCCCGCGGTGCGCTCCTCGTACGACATCAGGCGCCGCACGTCGGCCGCGTCGTCGGGGCGCATCAGCGTCAGCAGCCGCTCCTTGTCCGGCTCGGGCAGCTCGGAGAGGAGATCGGCCGCGTCGTCCGGGTCCATCGCCTCCAGGACGTCGGCGGCGCGCTCCTCCTTCAGCTTGCCGAGGATCTCCACCTGGTCGTCCTCGGGCAGCTCCTCCAGGACGTCCGCGAGCCGGTCGTCGTCGAGGGCCACCGCGACCTCCGCGCGGCGCTTGGGGGTGAGGTGGTGCAGCGCGTTGGCGAGGTCGACGGGGCGCAGCCGTTCGAAGGTGGCGACGAGGCTCTCCGCGCCCTGGCCCTCCTCCTCCAGCGAGAAACCGCTGACGGCCGACCACTCGACGGTCAGCGCATCCCCGCGCCGCCGCAGCTTGCCGCCCTTGCGGCCGCGCCGTACGAAGACCTTGTCGATCTCCCAGTCGCGGCGGGCCGGGAGCTGCGACACGGAGACGTCGAGGACGGTGACCTCCTCGCCGTCCTCCACCAGCCGCACCCGGCGGTCGAGGAGTTCGCCGAGGACGAGGCGCTCGGTGGGGCGCTGCTCGAAGCGCCGTACGTTGAGCACCCCCGTGGTGATCACCTGGCCCGACTCGATCCCGGTGACCCGGGTCATCGGGAGGAAGATCCGGCGCCGGCTCAGGACCTCCACGACGAGGCCGAGCAGGCGCGGCGGGCGTCCGCCGACGCGCAGCATGGCGACGAGGTCGCGGACGCGGCCGACCTGGTCGCCGGTGGGGTCGAAGACCGGTACGCCGGCGAGGTGCGAGACGAAGATCCGAGGGGCGCCTGCCGCCATGCCGAGCGCCTCCTTGGTTCTTGTACTTGATGTACTCGATTTTCCTTCTATCCAGCGTGATGACGGGTTCAGGCTAGCCCGTACCGCTGCGCCACGCGCTGACGGATCCGTCCGTCCGGACGTCCGTACCGCGTGCTGTTCGGGGGGCGGGCCGGGGGCCCCGGGGCCCGGGTACGCTGCGGTCTGCCACCCTCCGGCAGCGTATGAGAGGCAGTGCGTCTGTGATCGTTCCCCTGTCGTCCGACCGCCCCCGCCGGGCAGCGCTTCCCCTGGCGCTCTGCCTGGGACTCATGGCGGTGCTCACGGCGTGCGGCGGCGAGACCGAGGATCCGGACAAGGGGACGAACGGGGTCGGGAAGCTCACCGCCGTCGAGATCGAGAGAAAGGCCAAGGCGGCGGCGGACGCGGCCGGCGCGGTGCACCTCTCCGGCGCGCTGGTGAGCGAGGGCGGTACGTACCGGCTCAACATGCGGCTGAAGGAGAACGGCGGCACCGGCTCCGTCACCTCGAAGAACAGCACCTTCCAGCTGCTGCGCATCGAGGACGAGCTGTACCTGAAGGCCGACGCCGGTTTCTGGAACCACGCGGAGGACCCCGGGGACGCCGCCGGCAAGGCGACCCCGGCGCCCAGCAGCAGCGCGGACGCCGCGGCCGCGGGCAAGCTCAAGGACAAGTACGTGAAGGTCCCGCAGGACGATCCGGCGTACCAGCAGCTCAGCGGATTCACGGACAAGAAGGTCCTGCTCGCCGGGATACTGACGCTCCACGGCGCGCTGGACAAGGGCGACCGCGACCGCATCGGCGGGGTGCGGACCATCAAGATCAACGGCACCAAGGGCGCGGGCGGGACGCTCGACGTCTCGCTGGAGGGCACGCCGTACCCGCTGCAACTGCTGCGCGCGGGCGGCGCGGGGACGCTCTCGCTGACGGAGTGGGGCAAGGACTTCGAGCTGGAGGCCCCGACGAAGGGCCAGACGGTCGACTACGGCAGCAGGCTGCCGAAGACCGGCGACTGAGGCGACTGAGGCGACGGAGACGGCTGAGCCGACCGGCCGGGGGCGCCGGGCCTCAGGCGCCGCCCGTCCGCTTCTTGCGCCGCAGCAGCAGGCGGCCGAGTGAGGCGGGTACGGGCTCCCGGGTCGTCGCCGGGGTCTCCAGGGGTACGGCGGCGAGCGAGCCCTGCGGCAGCTCGGTGATCGTCTCCTGGGGCACCAGCCGCACCACCCGGCACTCGCGGGCCCAGCGTTCGGTCATCGTCTCCGCGTCCGGCGCGTTGAGCCGCTTGCCCTTCAGCTCGGCGACCGCGCTCTCCCACGCCTCCGAGCGCGGCGCCAGCTCGGCCACGACCGCCGTCCAGGCGACGAGCCGGCCGCCCTTGTCCTTGCTGCGTACGGTCACCTCGGCGGGCGCGCCGTCGGCGAGCCCCGGCAGCGGCTGCTCCCCGGGGCCGTCCCCGACGATCAGCGCGGCGCCCTCGTGCCAGACGTGCCAGAGCGCCCGTTCGGGCCCGGAGCCCCGCACCCACATGAGGCCGGACTTCTTGGTGGCCTCCTCGACGAGCGCCTGCCCGAGCTGTGGTTCTGTCATGCGCGCAGCCTATCGGCGGGGTCATGATCCGGTCACCACGAAGGAGAAGGCGGCCCAGAGGCAGATCGCGCAGACGAAGACCCAGACGGCCCACGCCGGCGGCTCGGCCTCTTTCCACTCGACCGTCTCCCCGGCCGCCTGACGCCGGTACAGCTCTTTTCTCTTTCCGCTCGGGAAGGCCATCAGTACGGCCATGATCGCGAAGGCCCCGCCGAGGCTGAAGAGCAGTACGTCGACCGATTCGCCTTTGGCCAGGCCGAGTCCTGTTCCACCGCCGAGCGGGACCAGCATCCACAGGAGTACCGACCGCTGACCCCAGGTGGCGGTCAGCATGATGTGGACCAGCGCGAACGCGCCCAGGCCGAGGACGAAGACGAGGAGGACGACGTCGCGGGAGACGTGGGGCATACGCATTCTCCTGCCGAGGAGCCGCGGAGCCGCGGAGCCGCGGTGTCGCGGGAAGGGGGGCCGGGAGCGGGCGGGTATGAGTCGTCCGCCCGGCTCAGAAGTCTTCGAAGAGCCACCCGCCGAGGAAGAAGAGGGCCACCATCACCGCGAAGATCTGGATGATCAGCAGACCGGACATCTGATTGTCCTTGCTCGGCCCTTCGGCCGCCTCGCGGCTCGCGACGGCTCTGATCGACGTGGAGTGGCCGAGGGCACCGATCGCGAACGCCACGATGATGACGGCGTAGTAGGCGAGCGCCGTCTTCAGCGGCCAGCCGAACTTCACCACCCCGCCCACGTTGATCGCGACGAGACCCGCTGCCGCCGCCACCCCGATCTTCACCTTCTGTTCCTTGGTGTCCATCAGGGGTACCCAGACGCGAACGAAGAGGGCCACCGCGAGAACCACCACGATGATCACGACTGCCAGTGGTATGGAGGAAAGCTGCATGGCTCCTGTCCGCAGGGTCGGCCCTGTTCCCCCGGGGCCGTTCGGCCCCGGGGGAACAGGGTGGGAAACGCCGGTTACTTGAAGTCGGTGGTGGAGTACGCCCAGGCCGCCCCGGGCAGATCCGCACCGATGTTACTGAAGGTGTTCACCACACCCTTCTGGAAACCGGACGAGTAACTCCGCCCGGTGATGCCGGTGAAGGCCCTGGTGCTCATTCCCCCGACGGCGCGACCGGCCAGCTTGCCGGCCGCTCCGCCGAACAGTCCGAGCCCCGCACCGATGTACGCGTTGCGGGCGCTCTCGCTGTTGCCTTCACGCTGGTAGGCATACCCGCTCGCCGCACCTGCAGCGACGGATACGGCGCCGAGGGCCAGCGCGGCCCCCTGCATGCCGGGGATGAAGGCCGCGACCATGCCCGCCGTCCCGGCGAGGGTGGACACCCTGCCGAGCAGGTCGCCCAGACTTCCGCCGGACGGTCCGGTCCCCATGCCGCCGGCGACCGAGGCGATGAGGCCCACGGCCCCGCCTATCTTGCCCCCGTGCTTGCTCGCGCTCTTCCCGATGGCCTGGCCCGCGGACTTCCCGGCGGACAGGGCTGAACGCCCCGCCTTCTTCGCCGAGGTTCCGGCCTTCTTGATGTAACCTCCTGCCTTCTTGGCCTGCTTCTTTATGTAGGAACCGGCGCGTTTGACGTTTCTCTTGACGAAACTGGATGCCTTCTTCGCATACCGTTTCACCGTCGCCGTGGTCCGTTTGATGACCTTTTTCGCGACGCGGGCCACCTTCTTGGCGGCCTTCTTCACGGCTTTGGCGGCCTTCTTGACGACCTTGGTCACCTTTTTGGCGACCTTCTTCACGGCCTTCTTGACCTTTTTGACGGCCTTCTTGACCTTCTTGGTCACCTTCTTGGCGACCTTCTTGACCGCCTTGGTGATCTTGCCCCAGAACAGGCCGTCCGGGTCCGAGAAGGTGGCAGGGCTGTTGTTCGCGTAGGCGTACGCGTTCATGCGCTGCGACTCGGAGACGTCCGTCATCGGGTCGACGCTCAGGAACCTGCCGAGCTTCGGATCGTAGGCACGGGCGCCCAGTTGGGTCAGGCCCGTACTGTCCATCGTCCCGCCGACGAACCCCTGGTCACCACCCGGCCAGAGTGCGGGCTGCGCCGACGGCGAGCCGCGCTCCTCTCCGAACGGGGCCAGCGCGCGGTGCTGGACGTCCTGGGTGGCCGAGTCGATCGCGGTCGAGACGGTCCCGTGGTGGTCGTCGAAGAGGAACTGGACCGCGCCGTCCGACCGAGCGGCGACCGTCTCACCGTCGAAGTCGTAGTAGCGCGTGCCGGCCTTCTTGCCGTCGGGACGCAGCAGCAGTTCGTTGCCGCCCGGCAGGTACAGCGTGGTCCCCGTGAGGTCCTTGCGCAGCAGCCGCCCGCCGTCGGCGTCGTAGGTGTACTCGACGGTGGTCCTGCCCGGCTCCTCGACCTTCGCGAGCTGGTTCTCCGCGTCCCAGACCAGCTTCTGGTCGCGCCCGTTCGTGTTGCGCGAGGTGGTGTTGCCCACCGCGTCGTAGCCGAACGAGTCCGTGACCGTCGTGACGCCGTCGCGCTCCGTGCCGACCGAGGTCAGCGCGGCCGGCTGGGCGCCGTCCTTCTTCGCGTAGTCGTAGGAACGGACCGAGTCCAGCGCGCTGTTGCCCGCCGAGCCGTCCGTGCCCACGTCATGGCGCACCTCCTTGGTGCGGTTGCCCAGTGCGTCGTAGCTGTACGTCAGCCAGTACGGCTTCGGGCCTCCGACCGTCGACGGGGCCGGGGCCGCGTCGCAGGAGTCCTCGGTCGTCCACGCCTCGGTGAGGCGCTGGAGGGCGTCGTTGGTGAAGCACTGGGTGTCGGTCTGCTCCGTCGTGTCCTGGCCGGTCACCGTGGTGATACGGGTGACGTTGCCGGCCGGGTCGTAGCCGTAGCTGGTGTCGTCCACCCGGCTCGGCGCCGCCGTACGGTCCGTGACGGTCCGCAGCAGCTCGCCGGTGTGCTCGTCGTACGAAGCGGAGCGGTACAGGCGCCGCGCGGCGTCGTTGTACTCGGTCCGCAGCGCCCGCCCGAAGGGGTCGTACGTCGAGGAGTTGACCAGCGTCCTGCTGCCCGCCGTCAGACCCTGCGCCTGGTCGTCCCCGCCGTAGCGGGTGACCACCCGCTCGGCCGGCAGATCGCCCAGCGCCGGCTGGTTGACGGCCGTCGGCAGCCCGGTCAGCGCGTCGTAGACATATCCCACGGAGTACGTGCCCGCGAGGGCGCCCTCCGACTCCGGGACGGTGACCTCCACCTTGGTCGGCTGGTAGTCGTCGTTGAAGCCGGTGACCTTCTGCACGTAGGCGTTTCCGTCCACGTACCGCCGCGACTCGCTGATCTCACCCTTGACGACCCCGTCGTACGCCCACTCGGACAGGACCTTGTCGCCCTGGCTGAGCGAGGTCCTGCGGCCCAGTTCGTCGTAGGCGGCCGTGAGGGTCACGCCACGGGCGTCCGTGGTGGTCACCGGCCGGTCGAGCGAGTCGTAGGAGGTGCGCAGCGTGCCGCTGTCCGGGTCGTCGGTGCGGGTCTCGCGGCCGCGGGTGTCGTAGGTGAACTTCCGTACGTTGCCCGCGGGGTCGGTGACGGTCTCCAGCAGACCCCGCTTGTCGTAGCCGTACTTGACGGACTGCGAGGTGGTGCGCGCCTCGTCGGTGTACTCGACGACCTCGACCGGCCGGTCCTGCGCGTCGGTGACCGTGGTGCTGGCCAGACCGCCCTTCGGCGGGATCAGCGTGGTGTGGTTGCCCTCGTACACCGTCTTCGTCCGGCGCGTCTCCGTGCCGTACTTCAGCGCGACGGCTTCGGTCGGCCGCCCCGCGGCGTCGTACACCGTGCGCACCCCGGCCGGGGCCTTGGTGTCGTCGACGGCGACCAGCTTCGCCTCGGGGGACCCGGTGGCGTAGTAGTCGTCGTACGACTTCCACTCCTGTCCACGCGAGTCGTACAGGGTCTCGGTCAGCACCCGGCCGGTGCCGGTGAGCGAGGGTCCCTGGGTCTGGCGCTCGCGCAGCAGACCGTCGTAGATCTCGTAGCTGGTCTCGAAGGAGCCGTCCCCGCGCAGTTCACGGGTGGTGACGGCGGGGGTGTCCGTGGGAGAGATCCGGTACGCGTAGGACGCGTTGGGGTGGTCGGGGAACTTGGCCTGGGTGCGGCCGGGCTCCCAGACGCCGGTCATCCGGCCGAGCGCGTCGTACGCCAGCTCGGTGCGCTTGCCGTTGGCGTCGACCTCGGCGGTCGGTACCCCGCGCCGCGTGTCGATCTCGGTGGTCAGCGTGTGGCCGAGCGGGTTGGTGGCGACGATGCTCGTCGGCGCGCCGGTGGCCGGCACGTACCGCGTCGTCATGGCGCGGTTCTGCGAGTCCGTCACCTTGAGCGGGCGGCCGTAGAGGTCGTACGTGGTCTGCGAGGCGGTGAAGAAGCCGGTCCCTTCCGCGTTGTTCTCGTCCTCGCGTGTGGTGTTGCCGCGTGTCGGCGCGGCGCCCAGGGTGGTGGAGCCGTCGTAGAAGCTGCGGTTCTCCGAGATCAGCTCGCCGGGTGCGGCGCAGGTGCCCGTCGTGACCTTCTCCGAGGCCTCCAGCTCCAGGATGTTGGCCGCCGTGTTCCGGGCGTACGTCGTGGTGTCACAGGTCTCGTCGCCGGTCTTCGACGTGTCGCCGTGGTCGGTCTCCGTGGCGATCATGCCGTACGCGTCGAAGGTCCGCTCGGTCCTGGTGCGCTGCCAGCCGCCGCCCTTGGCCGGGGAGCGTGTGGTCTCCTCCTGGACGTCGGTGATCCCCGAGGTCAGGGCAGGCAGGCCGGTCCTGGCGCGGGTGGCCGTGGGGCCCTTGTGCCAGGGGGTGGAGGTCTCCTCGGAGACCACCTCGGTGCCGTTGTAAACGATCTCCGAACGCACCATGGCCTGGAAGGCGGGGTGGTCGGCGACCTCCTTGCCCTCGAAGTCGGCCACCCCGGCCCCGGCGATGCCCCGGAAGTAGCGGGTCCGGCTGTCCTGCTTCGGACCGTCGGCGCCGTTGCCGTTCTGGGTGCGGACCTCTCCGTAACCGCGGTAGTCGCTGTACGTGCGGTGCTCGGCCTTGGTGAACTCGTCCTCGCTCCTGGCCCAGGCCGCACCGCCCACGTACGTGTAGTCGGTCTGCTCGCTGGGCGAGCCGCCGACCAGGTCGTTCTCCAGCACACGGGTGACGACGTACTTGTGGAACCAGTCCTTCACCGGCTTGTAGTCGGCGGCGGGGGAGTCCGCGGACGACCAGTAGACCGGGTAGCAGCGCCGCGTGTTGGAGGTCTCCGAGGGCAGATCGCCCGGCTTGCAGTCGGCCTCCGAGTAGGTGATGCCGATCGAGCCGCCGGTCTCGCTGTTGATCTGGTTGACGCGGTAGCGGACCAGCGCGGGGATGCCGTCGCCGGTGGTGTCCACGCGGTTGGGGAGCTGCCAGCCCTTGAAGGTGACCTCGGGCAGGCTGACCGGCTGCTCACCGGTGTGGCCGGTCCGGGTGATGCCCGCCAGCCAGAGGGTGGCCGGTGAGCCGTCGCCCGGGTCGGGCAGTTCGTGGCGCAGCGTCCAGGAGTCGACCGGCTGGTAGGAGGAGCCGGAGAGCGTCGAGGTGGTGATCTTCGTCAGCCGCTTGCTGGTCCAGAAGGTCGGCGCGATCCGGTTCTTGCAGTCCTCGCCCGCCTTGCAGTCCTGGTCGACCGGGACGTCCGGCCAGCGCTTCGCGTTCGCCGTGGTCATCTTGGCCGGGGCGCAGTCGAAGGAGGCGTCGGGCAGGCAGCGCTCGGCGACCGTGAAGTCGACCTTCGCGGTGGCCGCGTCGGTCCCGTACACGGTGTCGGAGCGCAGTCCGTACTCGATACGGGAGAGGTAGCCGCCCCGGGTGTACTCGGTCGGCGTGCCGAGACCGGTGGTCGCGGAGACGTTGCGGCCGTAACGATTCTTCTCGGGGGTGTAGTAGTACGCGGTGGCGTTGTCGTTGGTGTCCACCACGTAGTCGAGGTTCCACCGCCACGCCTGCTGGCAGTAGGCGTCGGCGAAGGCGGTCTTGTAGCAGGGCTCGCCGCTCTGGTTGCCGTACACCGGCACGGTCCAGGCCGAGCTGGTCTCGGCCTTCCCGGACGACCAGCCGGGCAGCCGGTTGTAGCCGAAGTAGTACTGCGTGCCGTCGGTGGTGGTGATCCGCCAGTGCTCGCCGTCGTTGTCGCCGTTGCCGCGCGGGGAGGGGGCGTCGGCGTCGGTCAGCCGCTCGACCTTGGTGCCGTCGTCGTCCTTGAGCTTCCACTCACCGCGGGTGTCGTCCCTGACCAGTTCGTGGGACTGGCCGTCCAGCGACATGGTGGCGTTCCAGGTGCCCCAGCACAGGTCGCCGTTCTTCGCCTTGTTGGTGCCGCCCGTCATGTCGTCGTTGCACGACACGTAGCGGCGCTCGATGTAGTTCTCGGTGACCGACCAGCCGTCACCGACCTCGTTGGTCTGGTTGTTGGTGGCCGCGGTGCGGCCGTCCAGCGACTGGGAGGAGTAGCTCAGGGCCAGCTCGGGTTCCAGGCCGCCGGGGACCTCCGGCGTCTGGATCTCGTACCCCCAGCCGAAGCCGCCGGAGGAGTCGCCGGCCGTCCAGTTGCCGGAGGGGGAGAGCGGGGTCGCCTTGTAGTCGCCGCCCGCGCCGGAGGGGCCCGCGGTGGCCGCGAGCAGGGTGACGCCGGAGGCGGCGGTCAGCCCGGTGGCGGAGCGGGCGCTCTTGGGCGCGGCCGTGACGGGGGCTCCGGCGGGCGCGCCGTCGGCGGTGTCCGCCGGCTCCGCCGCGTCGACCGGGACATCCGCGGTCAGGGTCCGGTCGCCCGCGTCGTTGTCGGTGTCGAGCGCGACGGGCGCGCCGCAGTCCTTCGCCCCGGGCGTCTCCAGCGCGCAGGCGGGCAGCTGGACGAGGGAGAGCCGGGAGGCCCAGCCGGCGCCGAAGGCGTGCTGGAACCGGGAGTAGTCGAGGGAGAGCCGGACCTTCGCGTCGCTGCCGCCGTCGGCCGCGCGCACGGCGAGCACGACGCCCTCGACGCCGAGCTTCTCGGTGGTCCTCCGGTCGAGTATCTGGACCTGCGCGGAGCCGGGCGCCGTGCCGCGCGCGCCGGCCGCGGGCTTCCCGGCGGCCGCTCCGAGCCGTACGGGAAGGGTGCCCGCGCGCTCCACCCTGCCGCGGGCGGCGGGGAGTTCGACCTCCGCCGAGCCGGGCGCGGGCCAGCTGACGCCGGGCACGGACCGCAGTGCGTCCTGAGCGGCGTCGTCCTTGCCGCCGGCGCGCTTCCGCTCGACCGGTGAGACCGGTACGGGCTTGGTCTCGTCCAGCTTCGGCAGGGTCAGCGAGCTGACCGCGAAGGCGGTCTCGGCGCTCAGGAAACCCCCGATGAGCAGGGACGCGGTGATGACCGAGGTGGTTTTCGTCCATCTTCTTCGACGTGTCGGTCTCGATCTGCGCCGGCTGTGCACGGCACGGCTCGAAGGGTCGTTCACGGAGTCCCCCTAGTGGTGATGTTGATAACCGCGTGTGGAGGATACGTGTCTAAGAGCTACGTAAAGCGTGGTTAAAGGGGGCATATCTGTTCGCTTCTGTTGTGATTTGCACAAGCGGAATGCCGGAATTGCCGAAACATGCCGCATTAATTCAGCGTTGGCGTGCGCTTTACTCTCCTTTCGTCGGTCATCACCGTTCATTCACAAAGACTGTTGGGCCCCTCGGTCACCGTTCCGCGCGACGCGCGCGCCTTTGGCGTGCGCGGACACCGGACCGGGCCGCCGGGGCTTCGGGGAGGAAACGTCTTGTCACTTCAACCACGGCTGCGCAGACGCCGGGCGCGACTGCGCCCCCTGATCGCCGCCGCCGTCGCCACCGGCCTGGCCGGCGCCGTCATACCGCTCTCCGCCGTACCGGCCGCCGCCGACACCACCGCCACGACGGCCGCCGACGCCGCCGAGCGGACCACCCCCGCCGAACGCGCCCTCAAGAAGGCCGCCGAGACCGGGAAACGGGCCGAAGTGGTCGCGGAGCGCGGTGAGTTCTCCACGACCTACGCCAACCCCTCGGGCACCTTCACCCAGGAGACCCACATCGTCCCGATCCGGGTCCGGCAGAACGGCCGTCTGGTGGACGCCGATCCGACCCTGGTGCGCGCCGCCGACGGCGCCGTACGGCCCCGCGCCACCTCGGTCGGCCTGGAGTTCTCCGGCGGCGGCGACTCGGTGATGGCCACCATCGAGCAGCACGGCCGCACCATGTCGCTGGACTGGCAGGGCAAGCTCCCCGAGCCCGAACTCGACGGCGACACCGCGACGTATCCCGAGGTGTTCCCCGGGGTCGACCTGAAACTGCGCGCCGGGGTCACCGGGTTCCAGCAGCTCCTCGTCGTCAAGTCCCGCGCGGCCGCCGCCGATCCCCGGCTGGAGCGGCTCACCTTCCCGATGGAGACGGACGGCGTACGGGCCCGTACCGACGCGGCGGGCAACCTCACCGCCGTCGACCCGGCCGGACAGAACGTGTTCGCCGCGCCCACCCCCGTCATGTGGGACAGCTCGGGCGTCGCCGCGGGCCAGGAGCCCCAGGGCGCCGCCTCGCTCGGCGCCGCGCTCGCCACCGCCACCGCCGGCTCGGCGGCCGGGCGGACCGCCCCGCGGGCCCCCGCCGTCGAGGACGAGGGCTTCGCCCCGGCGGCCGGCGCCAAGGAGAGCGCCGTCCCCGCCGTCGTCGAGGGCGGCGCCCTCAAACTCACCCCGGACCAGGGCCTGCTCACCGCGCCCGACACGGTCTTCCCGGTCCACATCGACCCGTACGTCTCCGGTGGACGCAACAACTGGACGTCGGTTGCGAAGAGCTACCCGACGACCAGCTACTGGAACAAGTCGGACAACGTCGCCCGCGTCGGCCACGAGGACGACACCGGCGGCACCTGGTTCTCGTACTTCACGATGGACACCCGGAACCTCTCCGGCAAGACGATCGTCAACTCGACGTTCCGGATCAAGAACACCCACTCCTGGTCCTGCACCAAGAAGCCGGTGTACCTGTACGCCTCGAACCCCATCAGCTCCGCCACCACCTGGGCCAAGCAGCCCACCCTCGGCGCGCTGCTCACCACCGTGACCGACGCCAAGGGCTGGGGCACCGGCTGCCCGGCGGGCAACCTGGAGTTCGGCGTCAAGGGCAACGCCGTGAAGGCGGCCGCCTCCAACTGGGCGACGATGACGCTCAGCCTCCAGGCCAGCACGACGGACACCAACGGCTGGAAGAAGTTCGATGCGTCCACCGCTGTCCTGACCACGGAGTACAACACGCCCCCCGCGGTGCCGTCCGCGCTCGACACCGTCCCCAGCACGAAGAACACCACCGGGTGCGGCAACACCGCGCCGTACGGCCTGATCGGTGACACCGACGTCCAGCTCACGGCGAAGGGCACCGACCCGGACGGCGGCACGGTCCAGCTGAAGTTCCACCTCTGGGCGACCGGCCACCACCCCGGCGACGACCCCAACGGCGTCCTGATCGTCAACCAGACGGTCTCCGTCACCTCCGGCTCCGTCGCCCGTGTCACCGTCCCCAAGGCCACCCTGAAGGCGCATGTCGGCACGGCCAACGGGAACTTCTCCTGGAAGGTCCAGGCCAGTGACGGCTCCCTGACCAGCGACTGGAACCCGACGGCCGGCGCCCCCGGCTGCCGCTTCGTCTATCTGCCGGACCGGCCCAGCACCCCGCCGAGCGTGACCTCCCAGCAGTTCCCGGACGGCACCGCCGGCTGGCCCGTCGACACCGGTACGGTCCGCACCCCGGGCACCTTCACCGTCGGCCCCGGCGCCGCCACCGACATCGCCTCGTACGAGTTCTGGTCCACGATCGACCCGGCGATCACGACCCGCGCGCCCGGCGCCCTCGGCGGCAGTGTCACCATCGAGCTGACCCCCACCAAGGCGGGCGCGCACCAGCTCTACGTACGCAGCCTCGACCGGGCGGGCAACCGCTCCGACACGCGCGCCTACCTCTTCTACGCCAACGGCGCCAAGGTCGCCGACAAGGCGGGCGACCTCAACGGCGACGGCCACCCCGACCTGTGGGCGGTCGACGCCGCCGGCACCCTCCAGCGCTACTTCGGCGACGGCACCGGCAAGGCCGTCAAGGCCGACCGCGCCGCCTCCGCCGCCGGCCGCTACACCGACACGAAGACGACGCGCCGCGGCGACTGGACCGACGACGGCTACGAGGACCTGATCACCCTGTCCGGCGACCCGGCCGCGGGCCGCGACCGCCTCTGGGTCCACCCCAACGACGGCTCCGCCGCCGTCGACGAGTCCGACAAGCGCGAACTGCGCGTCTGGGAGCCGGAGAACGACCACTGGCAGGGTGCCGACCAGATCCTCGCCATCGGTGACGTCGACGGACCGCTCGACCTCGACGGCGACGGCGTCATCGGCCCCGACGACCGCCCCGGCTACCCGGACCTGCTGGTCAAGCAGGGCGACCAGCTCTGGCTCTACTTCGGCTCACCCTCCGGCTACCTCGACGACTACGTCTACTACCTGGACGACTTCATCGACCAGCCGCCGGTGCTGATCGGTGACGGAAGCTGGTCCAACTACGACCTCGCCGCCCCCGGCGACACGGCCGGCGACGGCCGCGTGGACCTCGTCGCCCGCAAGAAGGACACCGGCGAGCTGTTCCTGTACGCCGGCAAAGGCCCGAGCGGCGAGGGCCTCGGCTCCGGCCCGGACCGCACCGCCATCGGCACCGGCTGGACCCCCGCGAGCCGGCCGCTGCTCACCGCCGTACCGAACGTCCTCGGCGACGGCAAGCCCGCGATCTGGTCCACCAACGCCGCGGGTGACCTGCTGTTCTACCCGGACATCAAGGGCAGCGGGGCCGGCGTCGGCTCGGGCATGGCGGGCTTCCGCGCGCTGAACTGACCGCCGCCTCACCGCTGTACGTACGGGCCGGACCCGATCACCGTCGGGTCCGGCCCGGTCCCGTCCCGGCAACCGCCCGGTTACAGCCAGCCGTTGCGCTTGAGCGTGCGGTGGATCGCCACACACGTCGTGATGATGACGCCGAGGACCAGCGGATAGCCGTACCGCCACTGGAGCTCCGGCATGTGCTCGAAGTTCATGCCGTACACCCCGCAGACCGCCGTCGGCACGGCGATGATGGCCGCCCACGAGGTGATCTTGCGCATGTCCTCGTTCTGCGCGACGCTCGCCTGCGCCAGGTTGGCCTGGAGGATCGAGTTCAGCAGTTCGTCGAAGCCGATGACCTCTTCGTGCACCTGGGCGAGATGGTCCGCGACATCGCGGAAGTACTTCTGGATGTCGGGGTCGATCAGCCGCATCGGCCGCTCGCTCAGCAGCTGCATCGGCCGCAGCAGCGGGGAGACCGCGCGCTTGAACTCCAGCACCTCCCGCTTGAGCTGGTAGATCCGCCCGGCGTCCGAGCCGCGCGGGCCGCCCTTGGCCGGCGCCGAGAAGACATCGATCTCGACCTCGTCGATGTCGTCCTGCACGGCCGCCGCCACGGCGATGTACCCGTCCACGACATGGTCGGCGATGGAGTGCAGCACCGCCGAGGGCCCCTTGGCCAGCAGCTCGCTGTCGGATTCGAGACGGTGGCGCAGACTGCGCAGCGAGCCCTTGCCGCCGTGCCGGACGGTGATCACGAAGTTCCGGCCGGTGAAGCACATCACCTCGCCGGTCTCCACCACCTCGCTGGTCGCGGTCAGTTCGGCGTGGTCCACGTAGTGGATGGTCTTGAAGACGGTGAACAGGGTGTCGTCGTACCGCTCCAGCTTCGGCCGCTGGTGCGCGTGGACGGCGTCCTCCACCGCCAGCGGGTGCAGCCCGAACTCGGCGGCGATGCCCGCGAACTCCGCCTCGGTCGGCTCGTGCAGCCCGATCCAGGCGAAGCCGCCGCCCTCACGGACCCGCAACATCGCCTCACGCGGGGTCAGGCAGGGGTCCTCACGGACGCGCTCGCCGTCGCGGTAGACCGCGCAGTCGACGACCGCGGTCGAGGCGGACGGGTCACGGGTGGCGTCGTAGCCGTCGTACGTGCCGTAGGCGGCGTTGTTCTTGCGCAGGGCGGGACGGACCGCCGCGCGCAGGTCACGGATCATCGACATGGCGGGAACTCCTCTACGGAGAGGCCGTCGGCGAGAGCGTGGCACAGCCCGGAATGGGGACGTGTCGCGAGACGTCCGCAAAGCGGGCGGCACCGCGGGGGTTCGCGGTGACGGCGTTCGCTAATGACAGGAAAAAACACCGGCGATCGAGAAGTGCTCTTCCGTCGTGCGATCTGCCATGGCCGTGCCCGGTACGGGCGGGGGCCCGGCCCGGAGGTGTCAGCTCACGAAGAGGTGCCGACTACCGGGACGGACGCGATACGGCCGATACGGCTGGGGCGGAAGAGCGGTTGGTACTGGCCGGGTGACTTCGGTCCACCGCAGCCCCACCTCCTCCGGTCTGTCCCCCGTGGGGGATGACGTGTCGTCGGGACTGGAGAGCGGCGCTTCGGCGCGCTGTCCCGACCGGCGGCCTAGCCTATCAGCAGCCCCAGGGCCAAACGGTTCTCTTGCCCAATCCTTACGCGTTCTATGCTCACCGTATGGAAGAAATTCTCGCCCTGGTCGAGGCGCGGCTCCGTACGGCCCTCGGGGAACCGGACGCGCGCGCCGCGGTGACCTTCCTGGGCACGGACCGGATCGAGGTCCTGCGCTTCCTGGACGGCGCCGATGTCGTGCGGTACGCCACGCTCGGGATGTCCGCGCAGCCGATGGCCGACCCGTCCGCGCTCCTCGCCGACCCGGTCAAGGGTCCCCGGGCCGAGCTGGTCCTCTCCGTGCGCGCCGGGCTCGCCGACACCGACCAGGTGCTGCGGGCGCTCGCGGTGCTGGCCGCGTCGCCGCAGGTCGAGGGCGTGGTGGTGGCGCCCGGCGGCTCGCTCGACGTCGGCGGGCCGCTCTGGCCGGGGGCGCCGTTCCACTCCGTGCTGGTCGGGGAGCCCGGCGGCCTCGTACCGGACCTGGAACTGGCGGCGCCGATGGAGCCCGTACGGTTCCTGCCGCTGCTGCCGATGACGCCCAACGAGGCGGCGTGGAAGCGGGTCAGGGGCGCCGCGGAGCTGGAGGAGCGCTGGCTGGCGCGCGGCACGGACCTGCGCGACCCGCTGCGCCGCTCGGTCGCGCTGGACTGACCCGTATCGGGGGGAGAGGGGCTCAGTTGGCGAAGACCCCGACCCCGTCCTCCGTGGCGTGCGCGGGCCGCAGTTCCTCGGCGCGGTGGGTGAGCGCGCCGCGCCGGGCGCCCACGACGACGGCGCCGGCGACCGCCGCGCCCGCCGCCACCAGGAACGGGACATGGACGTCGCTCCACTCCTCGATCTTCGGCGCGAGGAAGGGCGCCGCCGCGGCGGCGAACCAGCGGACGAAGTTGTACCCCGCGCTCGCCACCGGCCGCGGCGCGTCCGAGACACCCAGCGCCAGTTCGGTGAAGACGGTGTTGTTCAGGCCGATGAAGGCGCCGGAGAGGACCGTGCCGGCCACGGCCGCGGTGTGGTTCCCGTACCCGAGCACCACCAGGTCCGCGGCGAGCAGCACGAGCGAGCCGCCCAGCGTCCGCAGCGAGCCGAAGCGCGCCTGGAGCCGGGGCGCCACCAGCACGGAGAAGACCGCGAGCAGCAGCCCCCAGGCGAAGAAGACCGCGCCCGACCGGTACGGCGACATGTCGAGGACGAACGGCGTGAAGGCCAGGACCGTGAAGAAGGCGTAGTTGTAGAAGAACGCCGCGGCGGCGGCCGACGCGAGCCCGCCGTGGCCGAGCGCCCGGATCGGGTCGAGGAGCGCGGTCCTGCGCGCGGGCCTGGGCTGCTCCTTGAGGAACGCCGTGATGCAGACGAAGCCGACGGCCATCAGCGCGGCGGTGCCGAAGAAGGGGTAGCGCCAGCTCGCGTCGCCGAGGAGCGCGCCCAGCAGCGGCCCGCACGCCATGCCGAGGCCGAGCGCCGACTCGTAGAGCAGGATGGCCGCCGCCGAGCCCCCGGCCGCCGCCCCGACGATGACGGCGAGCGCGGTCGAGACGAAGAGCGCGTTGCCGAGGCCCCAGCCGGCCCGGAAGCCGACCAGTTCCGCTACGGAGGACGACGTACCGGCGAGTCCGGCGAAGACGACGACCAGGGCCAGGCCGGCGAGCAGGGTCCTGCGTCCGCCGATCCGGCTGGACACCCAGCCGGTGAGCAGCATCGCGACGGCGGTGATCAGGAAGTAGGAGGTGAAGAGGAGGGACACCTGGCTCGGGGTGGCCTCCAGCCCCTTGGCGATGGACGGCAGGATCGGGTCGACGAGTCCGATGCCCATGAAGGCCACGACGGACGCCCCGGCCGTGGCCCAGACGGCCTTGGGCTGGCGCAGCAGGCTGGGCCGCCCCTCGTCGAAGGGATCGTCCCGGCCTGCCTCTCCCGGTTCTGCCGGTTCTCCCGGTTCTGCGCGCATGAGGGTTCTCCTCGCTCTCCGAAGCCAGCTCCGCGAGCTGATGGTTGGTGTGTGCATATATTAAGTTAGCCCGGCTAATAAATGCAACATGCACCTACCTCGCTCCGTGACGCCTCGGGCCGGACGGGTGATCGTCCTTGACGCGGCGGCGGTCGCGGAGGACCGTGGGGCGCTATGAGGGGCGAACCCAGTTGCCCGAAGTGCGGTGGCCGGGTCAGGGCGCCCGGTCTCTTCGCCGACTCCTGGCAGTGCGATGTGCACGGCACTGTGCATCCGCTCCAGCCCGTGATACCGCCCAGTGTCGAGGCCCTTGACGTCGTGGTGCACCGCGCGCGGGTCCCGGTCTGGATGCCCTGGCCGCTGCCCATCGGCTGGCTCTTCACCGGCGTGGCGTACGCGGGTGACGACCGCAGCGGCGGCCGGGCCACCGCCGTCGCCTGCTCCGGCCCCGGTCCGCTCGGCGGCAGCGGTGAGCTGCTGCTGATCGCCGAGGAGCTGGGCGTCGGGCTCGGGGCGCGCTACGCGGGGATCACCGGGCCCGACCCGGGGCCCGGTATCGGAGTCGGCAAGCCACCGCAGACCAAACTCCTGGCCGCGGGCCGGCCCACACCGCTCTGGCATGTCCCGCAGGCGCCGCAGGACCGTGCCGTCTTCGTGGGCGAGGCGCTCGGGCTCTGGCTGTGGGCGATCGTCTGGCCGGAGCAGTCGGGGCTGCTGCTCTACGACGAACTGGTCCTGACCGACCTGCGGGAAGAGGGTACGGAGGTGGAGCTGCTGCCCTGCGGGGCGCTCTCCCCGCGACTGCTGAACTGACCGGGAAATCCGGCCGGGAAACCCGCCGTGAAACCGACCGTGACTACGACCGTACGGGGAAGGCGCCCGCGGCGGGACGGCGCTCAGAGGTGCAAGGGGGCGTGCAGGGGGCGTACGGGGCCGGGGGAGGGCTGCCGTTATCCTTGAGCGTCCCCCAGGGCCCGCCCCCTGGCCCGTACCGAGTCCCGGAGTCCGCGTCGTGCGCATCGATCTGCACACCCACTCCACCGCCTCGGACGGCACCGACACCCCCGCCGAGCTGGTCTTCAACGCCGCGGCCGCCGGACTCGACGTCGTCGCGCTGACCGACCACGACTCCACCCGGGGCCACGCCGAGGCCATCGCCGCGCTCCCGGGGCTGGACCGGCCGCTCACCCTCGTCACCGGCGCCGAACTCTCCTGCCGGCTCGACGGCGTCGGGCTGCATCTGCTCGCGTACCTCTTCGACCCGGAGGAGCCCGAGTTCCTGCGCGAGCGTGAGCTGGTACGGGACGACCGGGTGCCGCGCGCCCGCACCATGGTCGCCAGGCTCCAGGAGCTGGGCGTCCCGATCACCTGGGAGCAGGTCGCGCGGATCGCGGGCGACGCCTCCCTCGGCCGGCCGCACATCGCCACCGCGCTCGTCGAGCTGGGCGTCGTCGAGACCGTCTCCGACGCCTTCACCCCGCAGTGGCTGGCGAACGGCGGCCGGGCCTACGCCGAGAAGCACGAACTCGACCCCTTCGAGGCGATCCGGCTGGTCAAGGCGGCCGGCGGGGTCACCGTGTTCGCCCACCCGCTGGCCGTCAAGCGCGGCGCGGTGGTGCCCGAGTCCGCCGTCGCGCGGCTCGCGGAAGCCGGTCTCGACGGCGTCGAGGCCGACCACATGGACCACGACGCGCCCACCCGCGCCAGGCTGCGCGGGCTCGCCGCCGAACTCGGGCTGCTGACCACGGGCTCCAGCGACTACCACGGCACCCGGAAGTCCGTGGAGCTCGGCGCCTGCACCACCGACCCGGAGATCTACGGCGAGATCACCCGGCGTGCCTCCGGCGCCTTCCCGGTGCCGGGCGCGGGCGGACGTGCGTAGCACGGACGTGGGGCGCCGCCGTCCCGCGGCCCCGCCCGCCGTACCTCTGCCGTGGCGCGGTCCTGCCGGGCGCCTGACGTATTTCCCGGCGTAGCCGCCCGTACACCCACCGCTCTCCGGCTGCCCGCACGCTGTCAGCCGCTTCCTCCTCCCCTTCCTCTCCTCTCCTCCCCTTCCTCCTCTTCTTCCTTCAGGGCTTCACTGTGTTCGATTTCGCTGTCTTCGGATCCCTCTTTCTCACCCTTTTTGTGATCATGGACCCGCCCGGGATCACCCCGATCTTCCTTGCCCTGACCTCCGGGCGCCCCGCCAAGGTCCAGCGCGCCATGGCCTGGCAGGCGGTGGCGGTCGCCTTCGGGGTGATCGCCGTCTTCGGCCTGCTCGGACAGCAGATCCTGGACTATCTCCATGTCTCCGTACCGGCCCTGATGATCGCCGGCGGGCTGCTCCTGCTGCTCATCGCGCTGGACCTGCTGACCGGCAAGACCGACGAGCCCCAGCAGACCAAGGACGTCAACGTCGCCCTCGTGCCGCTGGGCATGCCGCTGCTCGCGGGGCCGGGCGCGATCGTCTCCGTCATTCTCGCCGTCCAGCACGCCGACGGTGTGGCGGACGGGGTCTCGGTCTGGGCGGCGATCATCGCGATGCACGGGGTGCTCTGGCTGACGATGCGCTACTCGCTGCTGATCATCAGGGTGATCAGGGACGGCGGGGTGGTGCTGGTCACCCGGCTCGCCGGGATGATGCTCTCGGCCATCGCCGTGCAGCAGATCATCAACGGCGTCACCCAGGTCGTCCAGGGTGCCTGACGCCGGGGCAACGGGCGGCGCCCCCGTACGGGTGATCCGTACGGGGGCGCTTCGTCGTCGGCGTTACGAGGCCGGGGAGTCGGCCGGGCGGATGTAGATGCGCTGGCCCATCGCGGCGGCCTGCTGCACTATCCGGTTGACGGAGGCGGCGTCCACAACGGTGCTGTCCACGGCCGAGCCGTCGACGTCGTCGAGTCGCATGATTTCGAAGCGCAAGGCTTCTCCCTTCGTCTGATCCTCCTGCTGGAGAACTGAGTGAGTGACGGGCATCTCCGTCGTTGGTTATATGTCGGGCGGGTACATCCGTATCAACGGCTTGCCCTCTGCAAACATTCCCTACGCTAAGGAAAATTTTTGCGAGGCTAACTACTGACTGGTAAGTATCATCCACGGAGAACAACTGACGGCCTATGAACGAGGCGGAGATCAAGGCAGAGATGACCGCAGAGACAACCGCGATCGGCGCCCGGCTGGAGCGCACCAACGAGCTGCTCCAGCGCATGCTCGCAGAGGTCGCGAAGACCCCGTCCACGCACGCCATCTTCGTCGACGCCGGTTACGTCTATGCTGCGGCCGGGTTGCTGGTGGCGGGCACCGAGGACCGGCGCTCCTTCGATCTGGACGCCGAGGGGCTCATCGAGGCCTTCATCGACAAGGCGCGGATCATCTTCGCGGACAGCAGGCTGCTGCGCGTCTACTGGTACGACGGCGCGAGGCGGCGGATCCACACCTCCGAGCAGCAGTCCATCGCCGAACTGCCCGACGTCAAGGTCCGGCTCGGCAACCTCAACGCCAACAACCAGCAGAAGGGCGTCGACTCCCTGATCCGCACCGACCTCGAATCGCTCGCCCGGCACCGCGCCATCAGCGACGCGGCGCTGGTCGGCGGCGACGAGGACCTGGTGTCGGCCGTCGAGGCGGCACAGGGATACGGCGCACGGGTCCACCTCTGGGGCATCGAGGCGGGCGAGGGACGCAACCAGGCGGAGCCGCTGCTCTGGGAGGTCGACAGCCAGCGCACCTTCGACCTGGAGTTCTGCAAGCCGTACGTGACCCGCCGCCCGGTCACCACGTACGAGCACGAGGGCGAGCCGCCGCCCTCCCGCGACCAGGTCCGCTTCATCGGCGCGCAGATCGCCGCGACCTGGCTGACCGAGCGCGGCAGGGAGGCGCTGGCCGAGCTGCTGCCGGGCCATCCGTATCTGCCGGGACCGGTGGACCAGGACCTGCTGATCGAGGCGGAGAGGCTGCTCCAGCGCTCACTGCGGGGCCACGCCCTGCTGCGCCGGGCGCTGCGGGACGGCTTCTGGCAGCACCTCCAGGCCCAGTACTGAGCGGCCAGCACTGAGCGCCCCGTACCGGACCTGGAAGGGCGGCAGGGGTCAGTAGAGGCTGTCCCAGAAGTCGGCCAGCGCCGCCGCGGTCTCCGCCGGCCGGTCGGTGTTGGGGGAGTGCTCCGCCCCCGCGACGACGGTCCTGCGCGCCCCCAGCCGCCGCGCCATCGAGTCCAGCAGCGGCACCGGCCACACGTCGTCCCGCTCGCCGGAGATCACATGCAGCGGCAGCCGCTGTACGGCGGCCAGCTCGGCCACCCGGTCCGGTTCCGCGCTGAGCTGCGCGCCGGTGGCGATGAGCTGCGCGGGACTGGTCCGTACCCAGCGCTCACGCAGGTCGGCGCCGTTGTCGGGGGCCGACGCCGCCGCGGTGGCGGTGGCAGTGGCAGTGTCTGCGGGAGGCTCCATCGTCTGCATCACCTCCCACACCTGCGCCATCGTCATGACCGCGAGCGTGTCGCTGAGCAGCTTGATCCGCTCCCGCTGCCCCGGGGCGACCTCGGCGGGCCCGGAGGACATCAGCGTCAGGGAGAGGAACGGGTCCCGGTCGAGCAGCACCGCGGCGCGGGAGATCTGGCCGCCGAGCGAGTGCCCGAGCAGATGTACGGGGGTGTCGAGCGCCGCCGCCTGCGCCAGCACATCGGCCGCCAACTCGGCCCGCGTGTAAGCCTCTTGGGTGTCGGGCCCGTCGGTCTCGTACTGTCCCCTGCCGTCCACGGCGACGGTTCTGTACCCGGCCGCGGCGAGCGGTTCGAGCAGCGCGACGAAGTCCTCCTTGCTGCCGGAGAACCCGGGCAGCATCAGCACGGTCCCGTGCGGCTTCCCGGCGGGGCGTGCGTCGAGGACGGCGAACCGTCCGCGCCGGGTGGCGAGCGTACGGGCGCGGGCGCAGGGGGGCGGGGTGAAGGTGGGCGGCCGACTCATGCGACGAGGCTAACCGCGTACGGGCCCGACCGGCGCCCCGTCCCCGGAACCGCCGAACTGCCGAACCGCCGATGGCCCGGCACCCCTGGGTTCGGGGCGTCGGGCCATCGGCGGTGCTGCCTGGTGCCGGTCGCGGCACGGCGGGCTGTTCTGTTCTTCGGCTCCGGTCCGGCTCAGCTCTCCTCGGGCTGGGCCGGCGCGGTCTTCGCCGCGGCCGTACGGGTGCGGCGGCGGCGCGGTGTGGGCACCGCCTCCGGCTCCGTCCCGGGCGCCTCGGCGACGGCCTCCGCGACCGTGGCCTTCTTGGCCCTGCCCGCCTTGGAGACCTTCGCGACCTTCTCGGTCTTCTCAGCCTTCTCGGCCTTTCCCGCCTTCTCGGCCGGCTCGGCGGTTTCGGCCTGCTCGGTCTTCGGCTTGGCGACGCGGGTACGGCGCCGGGGCTTGGGCTCCTCCGTCGCGGCGGCCTCCGCCGGCACATCGGCCGGGGCGGTCTCCGCGACCTCCGCGACCTCCGCGACCGCAGCCTCGGGCGCCTTGGCCTTCGCCACGCGGGTGCGGCGGCGCGGCTTGGGCTCCGCGGCCGGGGCCTCGGTGGCCGGAGCCTCCGCGGCCGGTGCCTCGGGCGCCGCCACGGCCGCCTCGGCCACCGCGGGGGCGTCCGCCTCCGGCTTCACGGCGCGGGTACGGCGGCGGCGCGGCTTGGGCGCCGCTTCCGCCTCCGGCTCCGCGACGGCCGGGGCCGCGGCCGTCGCCACGGCGTCCGCGGCCACGGTCTCCGGGGACGGCGTGTCCGTACCGGCACCGGCACGGGAGCGGGTGCGCCGACGGCGCGGGGTGCGCGGTTCGTCGGCCGGGACCATCGTCCAGGACGTCTGGAACTGCGGCTCGGGCGTCTCCTTCGGCGCGGTCACCACCGGGGCGCTCGCCGGGGCGGTGACGGCCGGGGCCGCGGTGGCCGGGGCCGTCGTGGCGGCCGACGTCGCCGCCGACGCGGCCGGCGCCGTACCGCCACGGGTGCGGCGGCGCTGGCGCGGCGTGCGCGTACGGGCCGGGCGCTCCTCCCGTACGGGCGCGGCGGCCGGCGCGGACCTGCGGCCGCGGCCGCCCGTCTCGCCCAGGTCCTCGACCTGCTCGGCCGAGAGTCCGGCACGCGTCCGCTCGGCGCGCGGCAGGACACCCTTGGTCCCGGCGGGGATGCTCAGCTCCTCGAACAGGTGCGGGGAGGTGGAGTACGTCTCCGGCGGGTCCGGGAAGCCGAGGTCCAGCGCCTTGTTGATGAGCTGCCAGCGCGGGATGTCGTCCCAGTCGACCAGCGTCACCGCCGTACCGGACGCCCCCGCGCGGCCGGTGCGGCCGATGCGGTGGAGGTAGGTCTTCTCCTCCTCCGGCGACTGGTAGTTGATGACGTGCGTCACACCTTCGACATCGATCCCGCGCGCGGCGACGTCCGTGCAGACCAGCACGTCCACCTTGCCGTTGCGGAAGGCGCGCAGCGCCTGTTCCCGGGCGCCCTGGCCCAGGTCGCCGTGGACCGCGCCGGAGGCGAAGCCGCGCTGGGCGAGCTGGTCGGCGATGTCGGCGGCGGTGCGCTTCGTCCGGCAGAAGATCATGGCGAGCCCGCGGCCCTCGGCCTGGAGGATCCGCGCGACCATCTCCGGCTTGTCCATGGAGTGGGCGCGGTAGACCCGCTGGGTCGTGTTGGCGACGGTCGCGCCCTCGTCGTCCGGCGAGGTGGCGCTGATGTGCGTCGGCTGCGACATGTAGCGGCGGGCGAGGCCGATGACCGCGCCCGGCATCGTCGCGGAGAACAGCATCGTCTGGCGCTTGGCCGGCAGCAGCTGGATGATCCGCTCGACGTCGGGCAGGAAGCCCAGGTCCAGCATTTCGTCGGCCTCGTCGAGGACGAGCCCGCGGACGTGCGACAGGTCCAGCTTGCGCTGGCCGGCCAGGTCCAGCAGACGGCCCGGCGTGCCGACGACGACGTCGACGCCCTTCTTGAGGGCCTCGACCTGCGGCTCGTAGGCCCGGCCGCCGTAGATCGCGAGGACGCGTACGTTGCGTACCTTGCCGGCGGTCAGCAGATCGTTGGTGACCTGCTGGCACAGCTCGCGGGTGGGGACGACGACCAGGGCCTGCGGGGCGTTGGTGAGCTGCTCGGGCACGGCCCGGCCGGACTCGACGTCCGCGGGGACGGTGACGCGCTCCAGCAGCGGCAGACCGAAACCGAGGGTCTTGCCCGTGCCGGTCTTGGCCTGTCCGATGACGTCCTTGCCCGACAGTGCGACGGGGAGGGTCATCTCCTGGATGGGGAACGGAGACAGGATGCCGACGGCTTCAAGCGCCTCGGCCGTCTCGGGGAGGATTCCGAGTTCTCGGAAAGTCGTAGTCAGGGTGCTGCCTCTTCTGTGAAACGCGGCGCGAGGCGAACGCGGGGGGTCGTACCGCACCTGGGTACTCGGCCGGCCGTGGATTGGCCGGATGGCGCGGGACCACTGCCGTCGCTCAGAGCGCTCATGCCGCTGAGGGGGCCCCTCATCTGCGGTCGTACGCTGCTGTGCGCACGGTCCGCGCGGAGGGCGGTCGGGGTCGGAGCCGATCGGGCCACCGACCGGGCATCCTCTGGGGCCTGTCCGTGAGGAACGGACCTCGTCAAACACTGTCAAACATGCAAGTCAAACATGCGAGTCAGACACACGATGGCCCGCCGAATACTCGGCAGGCGCATTACCACTGTACCCCGGAATCGTGCATGTGTGTTGGGCGAATTCGTCGGAACGGTGTGACAGCCCGGTCCGACCGGCCCTTACACCCTCCACCGGGCGGGCTATTGTGCCCCTCATGGAGACGCCCGACAACGCCACCGCGCCCGCAGCCGGAGCCGACGACCCCACGGACCCCGCTGAGCCGACTGCGCCGGCCGCGCCGGCCGCGCCGACCGGAATCGCCGCCCAGGACTGGGCGACGGCCTCGGCCGAGCCGCAGTACCGCGCGGCGGTCGTGGACCTGCTGGGGGCGCTCGCCTACGGCGAGCTGGCGGCCTTCGAGCGGCTCGCCGAGGACGCCAAGCTCGCGCCGACCCTGGCGGACAAGGCGGCGCTGGCGAAGATGGCCGCCGCCGAATTCCATCACTTCGAACAGTTGAACGACCAACTCCGGGCGATCGACGCCGAGCCGACCGGGGCGATGGAGCCGTTCGCCAAGGCGCTGGACGACTTCCACCACCTGACCGCGCCGTCCGACTGGCTGGAGGGCCTGGTCAAGGCGTACGTGGGCGACTCGATCGCCAGTGACTTCTACCGCGAGGTCGCGGCCCGCCTCGACACCGACACCCGCGCGCTGGTGCTCGCCGTGCTGGACGACACCGGGCACGGCAACTTCGCCGTGGAGAAGGTGCGGGCAGCGATCGAGGCGGAGCCGCGCGTCGGCGGCCGGCTCGCGCTCTGGGCCCGCCGTCTGATGGGCGAGGCGCTCTCGCAGGCCCAGCGGGTGGTGGCCGACCGGGACGCGCTCTCCACGATGCTGGTGGGCGGGGTGGCGGGCGGCTTCGACCTCGCGGAGGTCGGCCGGATGTTCTCCCGGATCACCGAGGCGCACACGAAGCGGATGGCCGCGCTCGGACTGGCCGCCTGACCCGGCCGCCCCTCGGCGGGGCGGCCCGGCCGGACGTCAGGACGGTATGGCGCGGTGCAGCGGGCGGCCCGCCGGGCGGAGCAGCAGCGAGAGCAGCACCGCGGCGACCAGGAGGGCCCCCACGAGGGTCGCCATGACATGGCCGGTGCCGAGCGCCATGTGCGTCACATACGCGCCGAAGAGGGCGCCGAGCGGGCCCGCCGCGTACACCGTACGGAGCGCGGGCAGCCGGTCCGCCAGGTGGTGGGCGGCGGCCCACGACAGACCGAGTCCGAGCAGGACCGATCCGAGGATTACCAGGATCACTGCCGATCACCTCACAACACCGAGGGGTGGGTACGCGGTCCGGACCTCGCGGCCCGTCACGTCACTACCCGGCGGCCACCGGGAACAACCCTCACCACCGCGAAGTGGGCCCGCGGGGGAACCGCCCGGCCCCCGCAACAGTGGGTGGGCCACCACCGCGTCAAGATTGCGAAACCCCCCCCCCCCGGCCCCCGCGCAACCAAAAGAACAA
>NZ_JBHURV010000015.1:0-16590 GCF_042673865.1 Streptomyces sp. NPDC056987 | reverse complement strand
CCGCGGGGGGGGGGGCCCGGGCCCCCCCCCGGCGCCCCCCCCCCCACACCCCCCGCCCCCCCCCCCCAACCCCCCCCCCCCCCCGGTGGGCCCCGGGCGCCACCCCCCCCGCCCCACTTCTCCTGTCGGTCGACGACAGCGGCTACAGGTTGCCGAAGCCCACCCGCCGTGCCGCCGGCTCACCGATCTCCACGTACGCGATCCGCTCGGCCGGTACGAGCACCTTGCGCCCCTTGTCGTCCGTGAGGCTGAGCAACTGCGCCTTGCCGGCCAGCGCCGCGGACACGGCTCGCTCGACCTCCTCGGCGGACTGCCCGCTCTCCAGAACGATCTCGCGGGGCGTGTGCTGCACGCCGATCTTGACCTCCACGGCTATGTCCCTCCGAACGGTCTGCGTTGCGCGGCCAGCCGCGCGGTACGCAGCACACATTAGCCCGGAGCGACCCTCCGGAAGGCGCCGCGGGGCACGCCCGCAGCGAACACGGCCGGGACGGCGCCGGACCCGGCGCCCCGCTCAGTGCTGCTCGCTGCCGTGCAGCGGGAAGCCGGCGATCCCCCGCCAGGCCAGCGAGGTGAGCAGCCGGACGGCCTGTTCACGCGGGATCTGGGACTCGCTGGAGAGCCAGTAGCGGGCGACCACCTGGGAGACACCGCCGAGCCCCACGGCCAGCAGCATGGACTCCTCCTTGGAGAGCCCGGTGTCCTCCGCGATCACGTCCGAGATCGCCTCGGCGCACTGCAGGGCGACCCGGTCCACGCGCTCGCGCACGGCCGGCTCGTTGGTCAGGTCCGACTCGAAGACCAGGCGGAACGCGCCGCCCTCGTCCTCCACGTACGCGAAGTACGCGTCCATCGTCGCCTCGACGCGCAGCTTGTTGTCCGTCGTCGACGCCAGCGCCGTGCGGACCGCCAGCAGCAGCGCCTCGCAGTGCTGGTCCAGCAGGGCGAGGTACAGCTCCAGCTTTCCCGGGAAGTGCTGGTAGAGCACGGGCTTGCTGACACCCGCGCGCTCGGCGATGTCGTCCATCGCGGCCGCGTGGTACCCCTGCGCCACGAACACTTCCTGTGCGGCGCCCAGCAACTGGTTGCGCCGGGCGCGACGCGGCAGGCGGGTGCCTCGCGGGCGCGCCGCCTCGGTCTGCTCTATGGCTGTCACGCCGCCTCCCAAAAATTCGTTTGTGTGCGCATGGTGCGCCGCCCCGCCATCGTACTTTTGGGTAACCCGGCCGCGCGTGGTGAAGGAGGCAGAATTTCACGGACCGGACGCGTACGGTAGCCGGGCCGGGCGCGGTGCGCTGCCCGACCGGGGAGAGCCCAGGTCAGCGGTAGTCCTCTTCGTCGCCCAGATCCACCGTTCTCGCCTGGTCGGCGGCGTCGCCCTCACTCGCCGTGTCCGGGTCGATGTGCGTCAGCGGTTCGTCACGGCCCCGCCGCACCTCCCTGCGCTGCTCGGCGGCGTCCGCCTCCGGGACCTCGTCGGCCGCCCCGGCGCTCCGGCCGGACCGGACCTCCGGTTCGAAGGTGTCGGGGTCCGTGGGATCGACTCTCATACCGGCCCCCTTTCTCTCCCTCCGAGCGTAGAAGCCGGGGGTGCCACGCGCCATACGGCCTGTGACGGCGAACACGTGAATCCTGGCGTGATCGTCTCGTAACATTGCCGCATGTCGTCGACCGAGCTGCCGGAAACCGTAGCCGCCGCCGTGGCTCCGAAGGTGAGTCCCGTACGGGTCGCGGAAGGGGAGGAACTGCGCTCCGTCGCCCTGCCCGGGCTCACCCTGACCGTGCGGTCGCGGCCCGCGACCGGACCCGGCGCCGCGCCGGGGCTGTACGTGCACGGGCTCGGCGGCTCGTCGCAGAACTGGTCGGCGCTGATGCCGTACCTCGCGGACCTGATCGACGGCGAGGCCGTCGATCTGCCCGGCTTCGGGGACTCGCCCCCGCCGTCCGACGGCAACTACTCCATCGCGGCGCACGCCCGCGCGGTGATCCGGCTGCTGGACGCGGGCGGGCGCGCCCCCGTGCATCTCTTCGGCAATTCTCTGGGCGGCGCCGTCGCGACGCGGGTGGCGGCCGCCCGGCCCGATCTGGTGCGGACCCTCACGCTGATCTCCCCGGCGCTGCCGGAGATCCGGGTGCAGCGCACCGCGCTGCCCACCGCGCTGCTCGCGGTCCCGGGGGTCGCCGGGCTCTTCGGCAGGCTGACCCGCGAGTGGACGGCGGAGCAGCGCACCCGCGGCGTGATGGAGCTCTGTTACGGCAACCCCTCCGCCGTCGCGGACGAGGATGTGCGCCGCGCGGCGGCGGAGATGGAGCGCCGGCTTCAACTGCCACATTTCTGGGAGGCGATGACCGGCTCCGCGCGCGGTATCGTCGACGCGTACACACTGGGCGGACAGCACGCGCTGTGGCGGCAGGCCGAACGGGTACTGGCACCGACCCTGCTCGTCTACGGCGGGCGGGATCAGCTCGTCTCGTACCGGATGGCCCGCCGGGCCTCGGCCGCTTTCCGCGACTCGCGGCTCCTGACGCTCCCCGACGCGGGGCACGTCGCCATGATGGAGTACCCGCGGCAGGTCGCCCAGGCGTGCCGGGACCTCATCGACGAGAACCGCCCGGAGACCGGCCCGGGAACCGAATCGGAACCGGGGCCGTCATCCGATGCGGCATCCGGCCCGGGTGCGGAGACGACGATCGACGAACACGGCAGGAGCTGATCCGGGGCGTGGGACGACACAGCCGCAAAGGCCCCGCAACCCAGGGCTCGCCGGGTGCGGGTGACCTCGCGGCAGGTGGACACGGGCAGGACCGGGAAGGGCCGGGGAAGGGCCGCCGCCGGCGCCCCGGCGAGGGCCCCGCGCAGGAGCAGGAGCAGCACGGCACCCCGGCGCACGGAACCCCCGTGCACGGGACTCCCGCGCGCGGCGTGCCGCAGGTGCGGGGTGGTCATCCCGAGCAGCGTGAGTCCGGGGGCGGTTGGGGCGGCGAACGCCGTTACGGCGACCCGCGCGGCGCCGCGCCGCGCGGTGCGGGCGGTACGGCGACACCGCTGATCCCGGGCCCGCGCAAGGAGTTCGTGGACGCGTTCGACGCCTTCGCCGCCCCGGCCACCCCGTTGCCCAGGCCCGTGCCGAAGCCGGGCGCCCGGGGCGGCGGCGACGGTACGGGCCCGGCGCGCGGCGGCGGCGCCACCACCGACGACGCCGACGCCACCGACGGCTCCGAGGCGGGGCCGGACGCGGAGGAGCCCGCGAGAGGCGGCTGGGGCCGCGCGCTCACCGGGATCGCCGCCGCCGCGGTGACCACCGTCCTCGCGGTCGTGGTGGCCGGGCAGGTCACCGGCTCCGGCTCCGACCCGTCCGACGCGCGGGCGGCCGACGGGATCGACCGGGTGGAGGAGAACGGCGACGGTGCCTCGCGGTCCGACGACCGGACCGCCCCCGCGACCGGGCAGGGCGACGCGAAGCCCCCGGCCGCCGCGGTGACGTACGAGCAGGTGATGACCCGTCAGTTCCCGCTGGATCCGAAGCTGGAGGCGGCGGGCACCTTCACCGCCGTGCCGGGCCTCGCCAAGGCGCCCGGCAAGGGGCAGAAGGTCCGCTACCGCGTGGACATCGAGAACGGACTCGGTCTGGACGGGGCGCTGTTCGCGGAGGCCGTCCAGAAGACCCTGAACGACCGGCGGAGCTGGGCGCACAACGGCGAGATGGCCTTCGAACGGATCTCCAGCGGCGAGCCCGACTTCGTCATCACCCTGGCGAGCCCGGGGACCACGGCGGTCTGGTGTGCGAAGTCCGGACTCGACACGACCGTCGACAACGTGTCCTGCGACTCCGCCGCGACCGACCGCGTGATGATCAACGCCTTCCGCTGGGCCCAGGGCGCGGAGACCTTCGGCGCCAAGGCGATGTTCGGCTACCGGCAGATGCTGATCAACCACGAGATCGGCCACCGGCTCGGCCACAGCCATGTGAACTGCCGCACGCCGGGCGCCCTCGCGCCGGTGATGCAGCAGCAGACCAAGACGCTCGACATCGACGGGGTGAAGTGCCGGCCGAACCCCTGGGTCTACCCGGACGAGTGACTCCGGCCCGGCCCCGGCCCGGGTCCCGGCCCCGGCTCCGGCCCCGGCTCCGTGGGGAGCGCCGGGGAGTACCTGGGAGCGGCCCGGGGAGCGCCCAGGAGCACCCGGGAGACCCGCCGGGCGCCGGTGCGGTTCCGTGATCGTCCGTATGGTGAGAGGCCTGTCTCACTCCGCGTTGACATTCGAACACTGCCTCATCCATATTTCTCCGCATGTCGTCCGCCTCCGCACCTGCCTACGGTCACGCCGCCTTTGAGCTCGCGCTCATCGGCGTGACGCCGCTGTGCGTGGCCGACATTCTCTGTAGCTGACGCCGCCCGAGCGCGCCCCTTCCCCCGCCCTTTCCGCGGCGGACCGGCGTGCCCCGGCGCACTTCCGTCCGTATGCGGGCGCGGCGTCCTGATCTCCCTGTTCTCCTCTCCGCCGCTGCCGCCTGCGCGGACACCGGGCGCTCCACGCCCTCTGTTCCCGTCCCGCTCGCCCCTGTCACTCTTGTGCACTCCGTCACTCTGTGCACGCCGTGCGCGCAGCCCACCGAGAGGCTTCTTCCGATGCGTCAACCGTCCGTGTTCACCCGCCGCGTGACCGTGGCAGCCGTCACCCTGGCCGTGGCAGCGGGCGCCGCCGCCTGCGCGGGCCCCCAGGACAACGATGCCAAGAGCGACGGCTCGGCCCAGGGCAAGCCCCAGAAGGGCGGCACGCTCTCGGTGCTCAACACCGAGCCGCAGGCCGACTTCGACCCGGCGCGCCTCTACACCTCCGGCGGCGGCAACGTGCCCTCGCTGGTCTTCCGTACGTTGACCACCCGCAACCGGGAGGACGGCGCGGCCGGCACCAAGGTCGTCCCCGACCTCGCCACCGACACGGGCCGCCCCAACGCCGACGCCACCGAGTGGACGTACACCCTCAAAGAGGGGCTGAAGTTCGAGGACGGCTCTCCGATCACCACCGCCGACATCAAGTACGGCATCGAGCGCTCCTTCGCCGCCGAACTCTCCGGCGGCGCCCCCTACCTGCGCGACTGGCTGATCGGCGGCGCCGAGTACCAGGGCCCCTACAAAGACCCGAAGGGGCTTGCGTCGATCGAGACGCCCGACGCGAGAACCATCGTCTTCAAGCTGAACAAGCCCGAGGGCGACTTCCCCTTCGTCGCCACCCAGACGCAGTTCGCGCCGGTGCCCAAGGCCAAGGACAAGGGCGCCAAGTACGAGGAGCGCCCGGTCTCCTCGGGCCCGTACAAGGTCGTCAAGAACGAGGGCGACGGCCAGCACATGGTGCTGGAGCGCAACCCGCACTGGTCCGAGAAGACCGACGACCAGCGCCACGCCTACCCCGACAAGATCGACGTCAAGGCCGGACTCGACTCGGCCGTCATCAATCAGCGGCTCGCCACCAGCTCGGGCGCCGACGCCGCCGCCATCACCACCGACACCAACCTCGGCCCCGCCGAGCTGGCCGAGGTCGGCAGCGACAAGGCGCTCGCCGCCCGCGTCGGCACCGGCCACTTCGGCTACACGAACTACCTCGCCTTCAACCCGAAGGTGAAGCCGTTCGACAACCCCAAGGTGCGCCAGGCGATTTCGTACGCCATCAACCGCACCAGCGTGATCAACGCGGCCGGCGGCTCCGCGCTCGCCGAGCCCGCCACCACCTTCCTGCCCGAGCAGAAGGCGTTCGGCTACACGCCGTACGACCACTTCCCGGCCGGCAGGACCGGTGACCCGGCGAAGGCCAAGGAACTGCTGAAGGAGGCCGGCCACCCGAACGGGCTGACCATCTCCCTCATCCACTCCACCGCGCAGAACCGCGAGACCAGCCCCGAGGTCGCCACGGCCGTCCAGGAAGGGCTCAAGAAGGCGGGCATCACCGTCAAGCTCGTGGGACTGGAGCCGAACGCCTTCAACGAGGCCCGCTGGAGCGTCAAGAACGCGCCCGGCTTCTTCCTCTCCCGGTGGGGCGCCGACTGGCCGTCCGGCGGCCCGTTCCTGGCGCCGATCTTCGACGGACGGCAGATCGTCAAGGACGGCTCCAACTTCAACCACGCGCAGTTCGACGACGCGGCGGTCAACAAGGAGATCGACGAGATCAACAAGCTGACCGACCTCTCCGCCGCCGCCAAGCGCTGGGGCGCGCTCGACAAGAAGATCGGTGAGCAGGCACTCGACGTGCCGCTCTTCCACCCCGTCTACAAGCGGCTCTACGGCAAGGACGTCAAGAACATCGTGATCAGCGACTGGACCGGCGTCCTCGACATCTCGCAGGTCGCGGTCAAGTGAGTACCGCTCCCGATCCGGTGGCGGCGGGGGCGGCGGGCACCACGGCCCCCGCCCCGGCCGCTCCCTCCTCCGGCGCCGGCCAGGTCTGGCGACGGCTGCGCGCACGCCCCTCGGCCCTGGTGGCCGGGGGCGTCCTCGCGCTGCTGGTGGTCCTGGCGCTCGCCGCGCCGCTGCTCGCCGCGCTGGAGGGCCAGGACCCGAACACGTACCACGACTCGCTCGTCGACTCGGCGCGCGGCGGCGTGCCCCACGGCTCGTTCGGCGGGGTGAGCGCCGACCACTGGCTCGGCGTCGAACCCGGCACCGGGCGCGACCTGTTCGTACGGCTGCTCTACGGCGCCCGGATCTCGCTGCTCGTCGCCGTCGGCGCCACCGTCGTCCAGGTGGCGATCGGTGTCACCGTCGGTCTCGCGGCCGGTCTCGGCAACCGGTGGCTGGACAGCTTCCTCAGCCGGGTCACCGATGTGATGATCGCGCTGCCGATGCTGGTGCTCGCCATCGCCCTGACGGCCGTCGTGCCCCCGGACTTCCCCCGCCCGCTGCTGCTGATCCTCGTCATCGGCCTGCTCAACTGGGGCGGTACGTCGCGGATCGTACGGGCGCAGACCCTCACCCTGAAGCAGCTCGACTTCGTGGCCGCGGCCCGGCTCGGCGGCTCGGGGCGGCTGCGCGTGGCACGGCGCGAACTGCTGCCCTCGCTCGCGGCGCCCGTCATCACCTACGCGGCGATCCTGCTCCCCACCAACATCGTCATCGAGGCGTCGCTGTCCTTCCTCGGCGTCGGCGTCAAGCCGCCGACGCCGTCGTGGGGCGTGATGCTGTCGACCGCGCAGACCTGGTTCCGCGCCGACCCGATGTACGTCCTGCTCCCCGCCGGTCTGCTCTTCGTGACCGTGCTCGCCTTCACCGTGCTGGGGGACGCGGTACGTACGGCGCTCGACCCGCGCGAGGCCAGCCGGCTCCGGGTCGGGACGCGGGAGCGCACCCGTACGTCCGGCAAGGCCCGTACCCCCCTCAAGGACACCGCCTCATGACGCGCTATCTGATCAAACGGCTCGCCGGCGCGCTCCTGGTCCTGCTCGTGCTCTCCGTCGCCGTCTACGCGCTCTTCTACCTGGCGCCCGGCGACCCGGCCCGGCTCGCCTGCGGCGAACGTTGCTCCACCCAGCAGGTCGACCAGGTGCGCGAACGCCTCGGCCTCGGCCAGTCGGTCTTCGCGCAGTACGGACACTTCCTGCGCGGCATCGTCGCCGGGCGCGACTACTCCACCGGCACCTCGGTGCTCCACTGCGACGCGCCCTGCCTCGGCTTCTCGTACAAGACGGACCAGCAGGTCACCCAGCTCATCCTGGAGCGGCTGCCCGCGACGGTCTCCCTCGCCGTCGGCGCGATGGTCGTCTGGCTGGTCATCGGGGTCGGCACCGGGCTGCTCTCCGCGCTGCGGCGCGGCGGGATCACCGAGCGCGCGCTGACCGTGCTCACCCTCGCCGGGACCGGCACGCCCGTCTTCATCCTGGGGCTGCTGCTCCTGATGGTGGTCTGCGCGTACCTCCAGTGGCTGCCGTTCCCGTCGTACGTACCGCTGAGCGACGACCCCGAGCAGTGGGCGTGGAACATGCTGCTGCCCTGGCTCACGCTCGGGCTGTTCGAGAGCGCGAAATACGCGCGGTTGACGCGGAGTTCGACGCTGGAGACGCTGGCCGAGGACCATATCCGCACCTTCCGCGCCTACGGGGTCGGGGAGCGCGCGGTCGTCGGGCGGCACGCGCTGCGCGGCGCCCTGCCGCCGGTCATCGCGCTCAACGCGAACGACTTCGGCACGGTGATCGGCGGCGCGGTGCTCACCGAGACCCTGTTCGGCATCCCCGGCATCGGCAAGACGCTCATCGACTCGGTGCGGGACGTCGATCTGCCGGTGGTGGTGGGCGTGGTGCTGGTGACCGGAGCGGCCGTCGTACTGGCCAATGTCGTGGCGGACCTGCTGTACGCCGTGGCCGACCGAAGGGTGGCTCTCCTGTGACGCGCACGACCTCTACGGCTCCCGAGGCCGCTGCCACGGAGCCGCTGGTCCTCGTCGAGGACCTGACCGTCGACTTCACCGCGGGCGCCGACGACACCGTACGCGCCGTGGACGGGCTCTCCTTCTCGCTCACCGCGGGCCGGGCGATCGGCCTGGTCGGCGAGTCCGGCAGCGGCAAGAGCACCGTCGCGGGCGCGCTCCTCGGGCTGCACCGGGGGACCGGCGCCCGCGTCGGCGGTACGGTCCGGGTCGCCGGTACGGACGTCGGCACCGCCTCCGACCGCGAACTGCGCGCGCTGCGCGGCGCGGTGGCCGCGATGGTCTTCCAGGACCCGCTCTCCTCGCTGGACCCGTACTACGCGGTGGGCGACCAGATCGCCGAGGTCTACCGCGTCCACACCGACGCCACCCGGCGCGCGGCGCGTGCGCGGGCGGTCGAGGTGCTGGACCGCGTGGGCATCCCCGACGCCGCGCGCCGCGCGCGCTCCCGGCCGCACGAGTTCAGCGGCGGAATGCGCCAGCGCGCGCTGATCGCGATGGCGCTGGCCTGCGAGCCGCGCCTGCTGATCGCGGACGAACCCACCACGGCGCTCGACGTGACCGTCCAGGCGCAGATCCTCGACCTCCTCCACGACCTGCGCCGCGAGACGGGCATGGGGCTGCTGCTGGTCACCCATGACGTGGGGGTCGCGGCGGAGAGCGTCGACGAGGTGCTGGTGATGCGGCACGGGCGCGAGATCGAGCGCGGGGGCGTCGCGGACGTCCTGGGCGCGCCGAAGGACACGTACACCCGCACCCTGCTCTCGGCGGTGCCCCGGGTGGACGCGCCGGTCGAGCGCGCGCCGGGTGCTCCGGAATCCGGCGGGCCGCTGATCGAAGCGGCGGGCCTGCACCGGGAGTTCCGGCGCGGACGGACGACCGTCACCGCCGTGGACGGGGTCTCGCTCACCGTCGCGCCGGGGGAGACCCTGGGCATCGTCGGCGAGTCGGGCAGCGGCAAGACCACGCTGGGCCGGATGCTCGTCCGGCTGCTCGACCCGACCGCCGGGACCCTGCGCTACCGGGACACGGAGATCGGCACGGCGTCCGAGAAGGAGCTGCGGCCCTACCGCCGCGAGCTCCAGATGATCTTCCAGGACCCGGTCTCGTCGCTCAACCCTCGGCGTTCGGTGGGCGAGTCCGTCGCGGACCCGCTGCGGGCCGCCGGAGTGCTGGACGAGCGGCAGACCGTCGAGCGGGTACGGGGGCTGCTGGAGCGGGTCGGGCTCGACCCCGACCGGTACGACCGGTACCCGCACGAGTTCAGCGGCGGCCAGCGCCAGCGCGTCGGGATCGCCCGCGCGCTCGCCGCCGAGCCCCGGCTGATCGTCTGCGACGAGCCCGTCTCCGCGCTCGACGTGACGACCCAGGCCCAGGTCACCGCGCTCCTCGCGGAACTCCAGCGGGAGCTGGGCCTCGCGCTGGTCTTCATCGCGCACGACCTCGCCGTCGTACGGCAGGTCAGCGACCGGATCGCCGTCATGAAGGACGGCAGGATCGTCGAACAGGGCACGGTCGAGGAGGTCTACGGGGCGCCCTCCGAGGCGTACACGAAGCAGCTCCTGGCCGCCGTCCCGGCGCTCGACCCGGGGCTCGCTGCGGCCCGCCGCGCGGCCCGCAGGGAGCTTCCGACACCTGTCGCGCCCGCCGGGGAAGCGGCCCTGACCTGACCCGCGAGGTTCGCCGTACGTAACCATCTGTTTTCGTAGCGCCACAGAACGCCACCGCTACGAGAAAGTTACGTGCATTCACCCCTTCCGGTGGTGCGACGGACAACCGTCCGTCGTACCACCCGGTTGTCCGTTTACGGTCGTCCCGTCTGTGTGCCGCCGATCAACGGCGGCCGCCCACAAGGGAGATCGGGGGTGCGCTCGTGCGGATCGGACTGCTCACGGACGGTGGCTATCCATATGCGACCGGTGAGTCCAGGCTCTGGTGCGACCGGCTCGTCCGCGGGCTCGCACCGCACGAGTTCCACATCTACGCGCTCAGCCGCAGCGCCCGGCAGGAGCGGAGCGGCTGGGTCCTGCTGCCGCCCCACGTCCCGGCCGAGCGGGTGCGCACCGCCCCGCTCTGGGCGCCGGCCGACGACGGCCGCGGCTACGGGCGGCGCGACCGGCGCCGGTTCGCGCTCCACTTCGGCCGGCTGGCCGAGGCGATCTGCGCCGAGGGCGGACCGGACGGCACGGGCACGGTGGGTGGGGCGGATGGCGCCGACGGCGTCGAGGCCTTCGCCGAGGGGTTGTACGGGCTGGCCGACCTCGGCCGGGAGCGCGGCGGGCTCTACGCGGCGCTCCGCTCGGAAACCGCCGTACGGCTGCTGGAGTCGGCCTGCCGGGCACCCGGCGCACGCCGGAGCGTACAGACCGCGACCGTGCCCGACTTCCTCGCCTTCGCCGACCATCTGGAGCGCGCGCTGCGCCCCCTCTCGCTCGACTGGTACGGCGAGGACGACGGGCTGGGCGCGGTCGACCTCTGCCACGCCGCCTCCGGCGGCCCGGCGGCCCTGCCGGGGCTGCTGGCCAAACGCTTCTTCGGGGTGCCGCTGCTCCTCACCGAGTACGGCGTGCGGCTGCGCGCGCACTACCTGGCGACGGCGGGCGGGGACGCCGCGTCCGGCGCGCCGGTACGTGCCCTGCTCGCCGCGTTCCACCGGCGGCTCGCCGCCGAGACCTACCGCCAGGCGGGCGCCATCACCCCCGGCAACCTGCACGCCCGCCGCTGGCAGGAGCGGTGCGGCGCCGACCGCGCCAAGCTGCGGACCGTCTACCCGGGGATGGAGGCGCAGCGGTTCGCGGCGGTCGCGGACGACCTCGACGGCGCGGGCGATCCGGCGACGCTGGTCTGGATCGGCAGGATCGAACCCGCGAAGGACCTGATCTCGCTGCTGCACGCCTTCGCCGCGATCCGCCGGGCGGAGCCGGGCACCCGGTTGCGCATCGTCAGCGTGCCGGTGCGGGACGCGGAGGGCGCGGCGTATCTCGCGCACTGCCGGGGACTGGCCGCCCACCTCTTCCCCGACGAGGCGGCCGACGCGCACGCCGTGGGCGACAACCCGGTCTCCTTCGAGGAGATCGGCGACCCCGAGGCACCCGACCTGCCGGACGTCTACGCCTCGGCCGGCCTGGTCGTGCTGTCCAGCGTGGTCGAGGGCTTCCCGATCAGCCTGGTCGAGGCGATGTTCTGCGGGCGTGCCACGGTCTCGACGGACGTCGGGGCGGTCGTCGAGGTCATCGGCGGTACGGGCCTCGTCGTCCCCCCGCGCAATCCGCGGGCGCTCGCGGACGCGTGCGTGGGGCTGCTGCGCGACCCCGAGCGCCGCGCCCGCCTGGGGGCCGCGGCCCGCGCCCGCGCGCTGGAACTCTTCACCGTCGAGCAGAACCTGGCGGCGTTCCGCGCGCTCTACCTCGAACTCATCTCGCACGCCCCCAGGCGCCGCCCGGCCGACTCGGTGGACGCCGACGGAGCCCCCGTCCCCTTCGCCCATCCGGCCGAGACCCGTGTCCCGGGCCACTGGACGGCGGTCCGCCGCCGACCGGACGGGCCGCCCGCCCCGGCGGAACGGGTAGGGGCGGGCGCCGGAGCGGGGGACCACGATGTCTGACACCCGTGACACCCGCCCCCCGCGTACGGACGGTGGGAAGGGAGGCGGACGACGGGGGTCCGCGGACCCCGTCAAGGCGCTGCTGCACCGGCACCGCGGGCTCTGCGAGCGGGCCGTCGATCCGCTGGAGATCGCCGCCGGGCTCGAAGCCCACGGGATCACCGACCGCACGGCCGCGCGCTTCCGGCACCGGGACGTCTTCTCGCTCGCCGAGGAGCTGTACGCACGCGTCCCGCAGGCCACCGGCCACCGGTCCGGCCACCGGGACGCCGCCGGCCACGGGCACCACGCCGGCCACGGGCACCACGGCCACCGCGCGGACCGTCACGTCGACAGCCTTACCGGCAGCCTTACCGACGGCCCTGTCGACAGTCCTGCCGACAGCCTGACGGGCCCTCGGACCGGGAGCCGCACCGAGGGCCGTACCGGGGGCCGTACCGAAAGCCGTACGCCGAGCCGCCTCGGCGGTGGCACCGGGAGCCGCGGGCGGGCCGCCCGGGCCGGGTGGGCGGGGCTCGTGCTGCTGCCCGGCGCCCTCGCCTCCCTCACCCTCGCCGGTCTGGAGCACAGCACCGGGCAGGGGCAGCTCGCGACCGCACTGGCGGGCACGCTCGCACTCTCCGGCGCCGTGTCCGCCTGCCTCCGCCGCGGCCCCCTGCGCGCCCCGGGCCGCACCGTACCCGCCGCCGGACTCTGGACGTACGCCCTGCTCGGCTATCTGCTCTGCGGCGACGGACTCCTCGCCGCGCTCCTCGACGGCGGGCCCCACGGACCCTGGCCGGCCACCGCGACGCCCCTCGTGACACTCGCCGTCGCCGTCGCCCCCGCCGCCTGGTGCGCCCGCCTCTTCTCCGTGCGGGCCCGCCGCGGACTCACCGCCAGCCGGGATCTGGCCGACTTCGCCGCGCGGGCGCGCCCGCTGCTCCTCGGCGTCGTCGGGCTGTACGCCTGCGTCCTCGCCGTGCTGACCCCGCTGACCAATCTGCTCCACGCGGAGGACGGGGCCCTCGCCCCCACCGTCACCCTCGGCACCCTGTTCCTGCTCGCCCGGCTGCTCACGGTCCACGGCTTCCCCGAATCCGCGGCCACCGGGCTCGCCACCGCCTGCGCCCTGGAGGTCCTGGCCTGCGCGTCCGTACTCGCCGGCCGTATCCCCGGGTGCGACGCCCTCGCCGTGCCCGTCCGGGGACTCGTCCAGGCCGCGGGCCCGGCCGCCGTCCCCGTGCTCGCCTGCGGCGCCGCCGCCCTCGGCCTCCTCGTCCACGCCGCCGTCGCCCTCTCCCGGGCCTCGGCGCACACCTGAGCCCGCACACCTAGGCCCTCTCACACCCCCCGCCCGACAGAAGCCCCGTATCCAGGGACAGAAGGAGACGCACGACATGACCCGGCAATCCCCAGCACCGGCCCCCGCGACGGCCCGTCCGCGCAAAGGGGGCGCGCGATGAGGGTCCTGCTGCTCGGCGCCAACGGTTTCCTCGGCCGCTTCGTGGCCGACCGGCTGCTCGCCGACCCCGCCGTCCACCTGACCGCGCTCGGCCGCGGCGACGACGCCGACGTACGGTTCGACCTCGCCGGCGGCAGCCCCGGGGCGCTCACCCGCTTCCTGGACGCCGTCCACCCGGGAGTGGTCATCAACTGCGCCGGAGCCACCCGCGGCGGCGCCCGCGAACTCACCCGGCACAACACCGTCGCCGTCGCCACCGTCTGCGAGGCCCTGCGCCGCAGCGGCTGCGGCGCCCGGCTCGTCCAGCTCGGCTGCGCCTCCGAGTACGGCCCCTCCCCGCAGGGCTCGTCGACCGCCGAGGACGCCGTGCCCCGCCCCGGCGGCCCGTACGGCGTCTCCAAGCTCGCCGCGTCCGAGCTGGTCCTCGGCTCCGGGCTCGACGCGATCGTCCTCCGGGTCTTCTCGCCCGTCGGCCCCGGCACCCCGGCGGGCTCCCCGCTCGGCCGGCTCGCCGAGGCGATGCGCCGGGCCATGCAGTCCGGCGACGGCGAGCTGAAGCTCGGCGGCCTCGGCGTGCAGCGCGACTTCGTCGACGTACGCGACGTGGCGCGCGCCGTGCACGCCGCCTCGCTCTCCGCCGCCCAGGGCATCGTCAATATCGGCACCGGCCGGGCCGTGAAGCTCAGGGACGCCGCCGCCGTACTCGCGCGGGTCGCCGGGTTCGCCGGCGCCCTCAACGAACTCGACCTGCCCCAGGGCCCGGCCGGGCTGCGCCCCGGGCACCCCACCATCGGTCCCCCCCGCGCCGAGACGGTGGCGGAGCACCTCGGGGCCGGACCGTTCCCGTACCCCGACGGCTGCGGCGCCTGGCAGCAGGCCGACGTACGGACCGCGCGCGACCGGCTCGGCTGGCGCCCCCGGATCAACCTGGAGGAATCCCTCGCCGACATCTGGATGGAGGCGGCATGTCGCATCTGACCCCGGGCCTTCAGGGGCCGCCCGCGGCCCGGACGGCCCGGCTCGGTCTCGGCGCCCCCGGCTACGCGCACCCCCTGGTCGCCCCCGTCGAGTGGGCCGAGCTGACCCGCCCCTCCACCCCGCTGCACTGGGCCGTCCTCAACGTCGCGAACGGCCCCGGCGAGCGCCCCGACCCGCACTGCCTCGACGCCGCGGGGCGGCTCACCAACGCGCGGCTCCGCGTCCTCGGCCATCTGGACCTGGCGTACGGGGGCCGCCCCGTGGCGGAGATCGTCGCCGACGCCCGGCACTTCCTCGGCTGGTACCGGGTCGGCGGCTTCTACCTCGACCGCTGCCCGGCGGGGCGGGCGGAGCTGCCCTGGGTACGGCGGACCACCGCGGCCCTGGAGGCGCTGCTCGACGGGGCCCCCGACAGCGCGCGGGACGGCGGCTACATCGTCCTCGGGCACGGGATCCATCCGCACCCCGGATATCTGGACGCCGCCGACCAGTCGGTGACCTTCTCCGGGCCGTGGACCGACTACCGCTGGTCGCAGGCGCCGGCGTGGACCGCGGAGTACCCGTCGGAGCGCTTCGTCCATCTCGTCCACGGGGTGCCGCGCGGCCATCTCGACGAGGCGCTGCGCGTCGCGCGCTGGCAGGGCGCCGGGACGGTCTTCTTCACGGACTCGCTCCCTGCCCGTACGGCAGTCCCGGTCGGGATGGGACTCCCCGGCCCAATGGGACTCCCGGGTCGAACGGGGGAGAACACGCCTTTCGAGACATTGCCCGGCTTCTGGGACGAATTCGTCTCGCGACTCGGACTGTGTGTCTTGGAATGAGGAAGGCCGTGGCAGTGTTACAGGGAGAACAACCCTACTGAATGACCGGCCAACCCCTTAGTTGAGGTCCCTGTGTCGCTGCCACCCTTGGTCGAGCCCGCTGCCGAGCTCACCGTCGACGAGGTCCGCAGGTACTCCCGTCATCTCATCATCCCGGATGTCGGGATGGACGGGCAGAAGCGGCTGAAGAACGCGAAGGTGCTCTGTGTGGGCGCCGGAGGTCTCGGTTCCCCCGCCCTGATGTATCTGGCCGCGGCCGGTGTCGGCACTCTCGGCATCGTGGAGTTCGACGAGGTCGACGAGTCGAACCTCCAGCGTCAGATCATTCACAGCCAGTCCGACATCGGCCGCTCCAAGGCCGCGTCGGCCCGTGACTCCGTTCTCGGCATCAACCCCTATGTGAACGTGATCCTTCACGAAGAGCGGCTTGAGGCCGAGAACGTGATGGAGATCTTCTCGCAGTACGACCTGATCGTGGACGGCACCGACAACTTCGCCACCCGCTATCTGGTCAACGACGCCTGCGTGCTGCTGAACAAGCCGTACGTATGGGGTTCGATCTACCGCTTCGACGGCCAGGCCAGCGTCTTCTGGTCCGAGCACGGCCCCTGCTACCGCTGCCTCTACCCCGAGCCCCCGCCGCCCGGCATGGTCCCCTCCTGCGCCGAGGGCGGCGTGCTGGGCGTGCTCTGCGCGTCCATCGGCTCCATCCAGGTCACCGAGGCGATCAAGGTGCTGGCGGGCGTCGGCGACCCGCTGGTCGGCCGGCTGATGATCTACGACGCCCTGGAGATGCAGTACCGCCAGGTCAAGGTCCGCAAGGACCCCGACTGCGCGGTCTGCGGCGCGAACCCGACCGTCACCGAACTCATCGACTACGAGGCGTTCTGCGGCGTCGTCTCCGAGGAGGCGCAGGAGGCGGCGGCCGGCTCGACGATCACTCCCAAGCAGCTCAAGGAGTGGATCGACGAGAAGGAGAACATCGAGATCATCGATGTCCGGGAGCCGAACGAGTACGAGATCGTCTCGATCCCCGGCGCCAAGCTGATCCCGAAGAACGAGTTCCTGATGGGCACCGCCCTGGCGACTCTCCCGCAGGACAAGAAGATCGTCCTGCACTGCAAGACGGGTGTCCGCAGCGCGGAGGTCCTCGCGGTGCTCAAGTCCGCGGGCTTCTCGGACGCGGTCCACGTCGGCGGCGGCGTCATCGGCTGGGTCAACCAGATCGAGCCGGAGAAGCCGGTCTACTAGGTCTCGCAGGCCACGTCCGGGACATCCGCCACGTCCGGGCGATCCGGGCCGTGGCACATCCGGAGAGGGGCCGGAC